>JANOKV010000191.1:0-3869 GCA_031419415.1 Hyphomicrobiales bacterium
GACCCCAGAGGTTTTCACCCAGGCGGCGGTCGATCTTGTGCTTGGCGCGAATGCGCTTCGTCATTTTACTCTCCGTCTTTCGTTATGCACGGGATCTCAGGCCTCCTCCTCTGCGCCGCCCGAAGGGCAGGCCGACAGGGCGCCAAACGGCGTCCACGGAGGCACGAAATACAACGCGGGCCCCCCAGGGACCCGCGTAGGGGGTGTGTAGGCCAGGGTCGACCCCACGTCAACACCGACATCGCCCGACCACCCAGATCACCCGTGTGTCGAGCCGCCCGGCTCACTTCTTGTCTTTGGCTTTGTCTTTTGCCGAAGTCGGCTGAACGGGCGGCGCGGGAGCCGGTGCGGGCGGCGGGGAGGCTTTGACCACGGGCGCGCCGGCCACATAGGTGGCGATGGCTTCTTTGACGCTGGCCCGCTTGTCGTCGGGACAGGTCGCCTTAGACGGCTCTATGGCCTCTTGGATGACCTGGATCTCGTCCGGCCCCTTTTCAACCACGCGAAGTTTTCCTGCCGCCATGTGGATGGTCATGCGATGCAGCGTCGAAATGTAGAGCAATTGTTGCTCGGTCCATTGCTTCTTGACGACTTCACGCGCCATCAGGGCATCGTAGTTGCGCGTCTGCTCGTCCATCATGTCGCACAGCTGCGCCTGAGCCGACAGGTAGCCGGCTTTGATGACGTCTCGCGCGGTCTCGACAGGCACGATCACCTGGGCGCGCTGGGTTTTCTTGTCGACTTCGATCACCCGGCCGCTGGGCGCCCGGAAAATCGACGGCAGAATGGCCCATGCGTAATCCATGAGGACCAGAACGGACTTGTCGCTCAGCTCCTTGGCAGGCGCCTGCGCAGTGGCAGCGAATGCCCCGAGCGCGAGCAGCGTCACGGCGATCGACAGTGTCATTCCGCGTTTCTCAGTCATTCGCATCAAGCCCTCAGCGTCCCGACAACGCATCGTTAATCTCATATTGCCCCCCTCGCGTCCGCACTTTCGATGCGGAACGGGGCAGCAACCCACACATTTCGTCCGGCTTCGAAGCCGTTTTCGGCGTGCTCGTTCCCCCTCTACGAGGGAAAAAGGATCGCTCGTCCCCAAAGGAGGCGAACTTAAGGCACTTTTCGCCCTCGTCCCTTCCCGCCGGCGAGCGTTGCCACAACGCCACGCAGCGTGCGCACCTCCTGTTCGGTCGCGCCCATGCGCAAGAACATCGATCGCAGGTTGCGCATCATCATTTGACGCTTGTGAGGCGGATTGAAAAAGCCCAGCCGTTCCAGCTCTTCTTCGAGGTGAGCGAAGTATCCCTCCATCTCTATTTTATTGGCCGGGCGGCTGCCCCCGACGTTCAATCCGGTGCTGACCGGCCTCTCGTAGGTCGTTACGCGGCCGAGCGTCGCAGATGTGGATGACCGCATCCATTCGTAGCCCAAGATCAGCACCGATTGGGCCAGATTGAGCGAGGCGAACCGCGAGTTGACGGGAATCATGACGATCGCATCGGCCATGGCGATCTCGTCGGTCTCGAGGCCGTTGCGCTCGCGCCCGAACAGGATGCCGCAGCGCTCGCCTCGGGCCGTGCGCATCCGGATCTCGGCGATGACTTCGAGTGGCGTCATCACGGGCTTGCGCAGGTCGCGCTGGCGGGCGGTCGTGGCGGCGACCCAATTCAAATCGCCCATCGCCTCGCCCAGCGACGGGAACGCCCGGGCCTCGTCGACCACATAGTTCGCACCGGACGCGGCAATGCGGGCTTTTTCATTCGGCCAACCATCGCGCGGGTTGATCAGCCGCAACTCGTCCAGTCCGAAATTGGCGCACGCGCGCGCCACCATGCCGATGTTGTCGGCCAGTTGTGGCTCGACGAGTAGGATCGCGGGTGAATCGCCATCTGCTGCAAACGGGGCGCCTTGAATGTGCGCGCGCCTGACGCCGTGCCGCAGCTTGCGGATGACGCGCCTGGCCCAGAACCAATAGTTCTCGCCCGACCAGGTTTTCTCGAGCGTCGCCAGATCGGGCGTGTGGACGATCCCAGCGCCGCTGCCCTGGAGTCGCACGGTGCCCGTCCCGACGATGATTGCCTCGTGTGTCGCGATGAAATCTTCGAGCGTGTGGATGCCGGCGACCTCGGTGCGTCGTTTGCATCCCGGACACGTGACGGCGTCCGCCTCACAGCGCAGCTCCGCGCAATAGGTGAGCACCGGCTCCAGCGTGTCGCGGTCGAGGCCGGTCGCGGCCAAGTGCGCGAGGCCAGCGTCGATCGACTTTTCATGACAGGCGCGCACGATATCGGCCACGACGTGTCCGAACGCCTTCGGCTCGCCCTCCTCGATGCGGATGGTCGCCGGTGCGTTGGTCATCACGACTTCGGCAACATGGAGTAGCCTTTTCCCGCCGTCGAGATGGTCTCGCCCCAACTGTTCTTTTCGACGGCGTGGATGAAATCCTGCACCACGGCGTTGAAACCGGCTGGCTCCTCCAAATTGATGCCGTGACCCGTGCGTGGAAACACCATCAAACCGCAGCGCGGAATCGTGCGCTTGAGGAACACGCTGATGTCGAGCGTGCCGTCATCCTCGTCCCCGCAAACGATGAGCACCGGATCGCGCACCGCGCGCAACTCCGCTTCCCGGTCGTAAAACGGCCCCCGGCGCGATTGCACCCCGCGCATGGTGAGCGCTCGGCCCGTGTCGGCGCCGTCGACGAACTGGCGGTAGAATTCGGCGAAACCACGCGGGTCTTTGATGCGCAACTGCTGGCGGGACGCCGCTTGCAGGTAGACATCGCCCAGCGCTTTGATGCCGTCCTTGTCGATCGTGTCGGCGACTTTCAGCGATTCACCGGCGAAGGTCCGGCGTTGCTCGGGATCGCGTGTCGAACCGGTGCCGGCGCCCGCCGCCGTGATCGACAATCCCTTGCCCGGATGACGAATGGCGAACTCGAGCGCCGCAGTCGCACCCATCGACAGGCCGACGATGTGCGCTTTGGTGATGCCGAGGCCGTTCATCAGGTCGGCGATGTCGTCGGCGGCGCGCGCCTGACTGTAGGACTCCATCGAGGGCGGCACATCGGACGGCGGCCAGCCGCGCGCCTGGTAGGTGATGGCGCGATAGCGGCGCGAAAACCAGCGCATCTGCGTTTCCCACGACAGATGATGCCCGCCGAACTCGTGCACGAAAATGATCGGATCGCCGCTTCCAGCCTCTTCGTAATAGAGCTTCACGGCATCGCTTGTCGTGACGTGGGACATGTCGAGGCTCCGGGTTGCAGGTGTGGGTCCGCGTTCAAGCGACGAGTTCACGCGTATGATAGCGCCCGATCACGGTGAAGCCAAAACGCGTGTAGAGGTTCAGCGCATTTCTGTTGGCCGTTTCGGCCTGTAAATAGAGCTGGCGTGCGCCGCGCCGCATGCGCTTCGATCGCTGCCAGGATGCTCCCGGCCGCGCCGGTGCGACGCGCCGCAGCCAACGTCGCCATGCATTGCACGGAGGCGAGGGCGCCATCGACGACCGACAAGCCGCTACCGATGACGAGGCCGTCGCGCACGGCCGAAAAGAACGTCCGTGGTCGCGGCACACGACCGACGAGTTCGGGCGCGATCATGCGCCGCTCGGCTGTCACGCCCGCCAAGTAGACATCGTACCAGGCGGCATCGGGTTCATCGGCTTCGACCACAGACCCGCTCGGATCGGTTTGCGCCTCGACAGATTTCGCCATCGTGACATGGTCTATGCCGCGCCGCCATCCGGCCCGCTCGAGGGCGTCATCGAGCCCTGCCGGGACACTCGCATCGGAAATCGTGAAGAGAGGGGCGGCTCCGCGATCGCGGTAAAACGACACCACACGCGAAATCGCCGCGCCGAGATCGTGC
>JANOKV010000192.1:0-1513 GCA_031419415.1 Hyphomicrobiales bacterium
CCCACGCCGGGACATGGTTCTACCATTGCCACGTCAACACGGTGCTGCACTTCGAAATGGGCCTTTATGGCCTCCTCATCGTCGATCCGCCCGAGGGCTTCGGGTGTCCCTACAAAGGCGCCACCCGGCACCGGTACGACGTCGAGAAATCCTGGGTGATGGACGACATCGATCCGCGCTGGCATCACCTCGCCAAGGACGCCGGCCTATGCGGCGACGATGCGGGCCTCAATAATTTCAAGCCCAAGTATTTCATGGTCAACGGCGCGTCGAGGTCGGCCACGAGCACAATGCTGGGCGCGCCGACCAAAATATCTGCTGTGGATGGCCAACGCGTTCTAATCCGACTGCTGAATGCGTCCTATTCGGTGCTCGGCGTCAAAATCCACAACTTGGAAAGCGAGCTCATTTCTGTCGACGGCCATGCGCTGGCGGCAGCCGACCGTCCTTGGTCCTCTGCAAAAATTATCAAACCCGGCGAGGAGATGTTCCTCCCATCTGCAGCGCGCCACGATCTGTGGATCAATACGGCGGGTAAAGTTGGCCACCACACCGTCGAATTCAAGTATTACGACTGGGTTACAAAGAAAGTGCACAACAACGGCGTCCCCGGCACAACCTTCCACGAGGGTAAGCTCGAGACTCAAATATCTGTATCCTCGCGGCCCCCCGTTTAATGGAGGCCAATCCAATGTCTCGCATTCGACCCATGGCGCTCGCAGCAGTCGTGGCGTGCCTTTCGTTCGCCGCCACGGCCGCATACGCCCATCAGGGGCGTGGCGTCATGATGCAAGAGGCAGATACGGCGCGACCGGCGGAGCCCGGCTATTCACCACCGCCGCCGGAGACACTGGGTGGGCCGTTCGAACTCGTCGACCACACCGGTCGAGCCGTGACGAACGAAACCTATCGCGGTCGCTGGATGGTGTTGTTTTTCGGTTTCACGGGGTGTCGCGAAGCTTGTCCGCTCGCCCTCGAGCGAATCGGGCAGGCGCTCGACGAGTTGGGGCCCGACGCTGGCAAGGTGCAGCCGCTGTTCGTGGACCTGGATTTCGCCGAGCCCGACATCGAGGGGCTGGCCCAATTCATCGGAAACTTCGACAAACGCATCGTGGGGCTGACCGGTACTCGTGCCCAGATCTACGACATCCTGCGTGACTTTCGCATTCGCCGGCAGATGCGGCACATTTTGTCTGGCACCAAAGAGACGGGTCCGCGCATCGATCATTCGACTTACTTTTTCATGGTCGATCCGGAAGGCAAGACTCGGTCCTATTTCCACCATTCGGTTTCACCGGCCGAGATGGCCGCGCACATGCGTCGCCAGATGTAGAATGGCGGCGTGGCGGTTCGCGACGGCTCAGTTCATGCGCAGTTCGTGACGCCGCCCACCAGATTCCACGCTCACGACATTGTTGCCGATGCGCGTGAGCCGCCATCCATCGACCTCGCCGCCTTCCGCGAGCCAACGGCCGTTGGGCTGTTGGGGAGAGACGATCAGAGCGCGCGGCTT
>JANOKV010000193.1:0-5909 GCA_031419415.1 Hyphomicrobiales bacterium
TCGGCCTCGAGGCGCGAAGCTTCCGACACTTCGGTTATCAGGCGATTGAGGCGCTCGAGTTCGACTTGAATTTCCCCGATCAGGTGATCGCGCTGCTCGGGTGTCTTGGCGTAGGTCACCAGTGTCTCGGCCATCACCCGCACGGCGGCCAACGGGTTTTTCAACTCGTGCGCCACATCGGCGGCAAAGGTATCGGCCGCTTCGATGCGCCGATAGAGCGCCTCGGTCATGCGTCGGACGGCTTCGGACAGTTGGCCGACCTCGTCGGGGCGCTGCGAATAATCAGGCAATTCGGCCCGGGCATTGATGCTCTGGCTGACTTGCTCGGCAGCAGCCGACAAGCGGTGCACCGGCCCCGCGATCGTGCGCGTCAGCAATGTCGACGCCATCAGCGTCGTCAGGAACGCCATCACCGCCAGCGTCAGAATGATCCACCGCTCCTTGACGAGAAGTTCGTCCACCTCGCCTGGCCGCGTAGACAGAAGCAGCGCCCCGAGCGTGGCGTTACGACGCAGAATGGGCACGGCGAGCGAGACGATCTGCTCGCCACCTTCATCGATCAGCAGCATGGGTAAGGGGGTTCGGCCCTGCAGAGCCTGCCGGACCTCGAGATAAGCATTGCCGTTCGCAGCGCCGATTTCGCGATAAAGCGGCAAATCGGAACTGTCGATGTAGGACAAAAGACGCGTCCACGGCGTCTTGGTGCGAATGCGTTGCGACGGATCGGGCCGGTTCTGCACACCGGTGCCGACTTGGGACGTATCGACGATCAACTCGCCGTCGCGATCATAGATCCGGGCGCGCGTGTTGTGCGTGGTCTGGATGAGTCGGCGCAACACGGGGCCGACCTTGTCCGGGCGCAAGGACAACTCGAACGCGGCGAAGGCATCGTCGCGAAACGGAAACTTGGTGACCGGCGTCTCGGTCAGGCGCTCGGGGTCGAATGTGATGCGATCGGTGTCGAGACTGGCGCTGGCGGCAATGGCCGCCGCCACGATCTCGCCCTGGACCCGGAGGCTTTCGCGTTTGGCGGCAATCAGCCAATCGTGGTTGTGGCTCAGCCAGAAAATGCCGAGCAGCAGCACCAGCATACCGAGTAAGTTGGAGACGAAAATGCGCCGCGCCAACGACTTGGTGAAAAACCGATAGAGGGCTGTGCTCTGCGCGCGCCGAACCAAGACCACAAATCGGCCCCGCCGCCGCACCTGATCGCCAACACTGGCCAGCAGCGACCGCGAGAGTTGCGCTACCGACCAGATCGACGACGCCAGACCTGGTGGCTCACGCGAATCCAACGCCATGGGCTCGTCGCTCGATGGTTACATTTCTTTGAAACGGTAGCCGACGCCGTACAGCGTTTCGATGACGTCGAAGTTGTCGTCGACGACTTTGAACTTCTTGCGCAATCTCTTGATGTGGCTGTCGATTGTACGATCGTCCACGTACACCTGATCGTCGTAGGCCGCATCCATCAGCGCGTCGCGGGTCTTGACGACGCCAGGCCGGGTCGCCAACGCCTGCAGGATCAGGAACTCCGTCACCGTCAGGGTCACGCCCTTGCCATCCCAATGGCACGTATGCCGCTCCGGATCGAGGCGCAGCTTGCCGCGCTCGAGCATCCGGTCGGCCTCGTTGGTGGCCGGTTGTCCGTCCTTGGTCTGGAACCGGCGCAGGATCGCTTTGACCCGCTCGACGACGAGGCGGACCGAAGGCGGTTTGCGGATATAATCGTCCGCGCCCATTTTCAAGCCGAACAGCTCGTCGATTTCCTCGTCCTTGGACGTGAGAAAGATCACGGGCATGTCCGATTGCTGCCGCATCCGGCGCAAAAGCTCCATGCCATCCATCTTCGGCATTTTGATATCGAAGATGCCCAGATCGGCCGGCTCCTCCGTCAGCGCTTCGAGCGCGGACGCCCCGTCACTGTACGTGCGGACCTTGTAGCCCTCGCCCTCCAGCGCCATGCGCAGCGAGGAGAGAATGTTGCGCTCGTCATCGACGAGAACGATCGTGCTCTTCTGATTCATGACCCCGAGTCCTCGGCGAACGTCAGCTTTTAGTCGTCATTGCGCTCTATGACGCCAACGTGAGCGAAATGTGGCGTGGACGTGTTGCCACTGCAGTCGTACCGGACTTTGTAGCGGCACCCATCCGGTGTCGTCTGAAAGGACAACCTCCCGGACGACGCCAGCCTTCGCACCCGCCCGTCGTCGCCTTCGAGAAGCCGACGATGCGGTTTCCTTTACGCGTCGCGCGTCGGCGTAGCAACCCGACCAAAAGACGCCTGACGACGGCATTGAAATCGATCGATCCCAAAGGAGCGTCGAAAGTTCCGCCCGATCGGTCGCCGCCCTCGCTCCATGACCCACCGGAACACGACGAGGTTTCAACGTGTTGCACTGCTCCTGAGCGCACTGGTTCGCCAGGACTACCGGCAGGGCCAAAACTGTGCGACCATTGGGCTGATTGTGAGGGGGGAGGTGTTTGGTTCACCCAAGCAGCCCCTGTCGCACTCATGGATGTGCCCCTGTGACTTCGGATTCGAACGTCGACGGTGGCATGCCGCCAACCAAGAGTGGCTCGATAGGCGGGCAATATCGTTTGGCAATCCGGATGAACATACGTCGGCTAAAGAGCGGCTTGATGACATGACCAATGAACCCTTCCTTTTGAGCACGCCCGCTAAAGTTCATCACAACCTTCATCACGTCGAACTGCTCGAGCATGCCATCCGCCGCGGCGAGGGACGCTTCGCATCGACGGGTGCGTTCGTCGTCGAGACGGGCACGCACACCGGCCGGTCGGCGCAAGACAAGTTCACCGTTCGCGACGCCGCGACCGAAGATCAGGTCTGGTGGGAGAACAACAAGCCCATCTCGCGCGCGAGCTTCGATCTGCTGCTGGCCGAGTTCCAGGCGCACGCCAAAGAGCGCGAGCTCTATGTCCAGGATCTGTTTGCAGGCGCCGATGCGAAACATCTTCTGAAGACACGCATTTTTACCGAGTATGCGTGGCATTCCGCATTCATCCGCCATCTCCTGCGCCGACCGGCTGCGGCTGAGCTGGCAGGCTTTGCCCCCGAGTTCACGGTCGTCAATCTGCCGAGTTTTCGCGCCGCTCCGGCACGGCACGGTGTGCGCTCCGAAACCGTCATTGCTTGTGATTTCAGCCGCCAACTCGTTCTGATCGGCGGCTCGTCTTATGCGGGCGAGACCAAGAAGGCCGTGTTCTCGTTCCTCAATTATCTGATGCCCGAGCGCGGCGTAATGCCGATGCACTGCTCGGCCAATGTCAGCCCCAGTGGCGAATCAGCCGTGTTTTTCGGCCTGTCCGGAACCGGCAAGACGACGCTCTCGGCTGATCCCAAACGCACGCTGCTCGGCGATGACGAGCACGGCTGGTCGTCGAGCGGCATCTACAATTTCGAAGGCGGTTGCTACGCCAAGACCATTCGTCTGTCGCCCGAAGCCGAGCCTGAAATTTACGCCGCCTCCAACCGGTTCGGCGCCGTGCTGGAAAACGTCATTCTCGACCCGATCACCCGGGCGCCCGATTTCGAGAATGGTCGGTTGACCGAGAACACCCGCTCGGCCTACCCCCTCGAGTTCATCGCCAACGCCAGTGCGACCGGCACCGCGAGCCACCCGCGCAACATTGTCATGCTGTGCGCCGACGCCTTCGGCGTTCTGCCACCGATCGCCAAGCTCACGCCGAGCCAAGCGATGTATCATTTTCTCTCCGGCTATACGGCGAAGGTCGCCGGCACCGAAAAGGGCATGGGCAACGAGCCGCAAGCCACGTTCTCCACCTGCTTCGGCGCGCCGTTCATGCCGCGCCACCCCAGCGTTTACGGCAACATGCTGCGCAAGTTGATCGCCGACCACGCCGTCGATTGCTGGCTGGTCAACACAGGGTGGACCGGCGGGCGCTACGGTGTCGGCCAGCGAATGCCGATCAAGGCGACGCGCGCGCTGCTCGACGCCGCCTTGTCTGGCCGGCTCAAGGATCAGGCGATGCGAGTCGATCCGCTGTTCGGCTTCCAGGTGCCGACGGCGCTCGAGGGTGTGGACCCCAAGATCCTCAATCCGCGCGAGACGTGGACCGACAAGGCCGCCTATGACGCCCAAGCGCGGGCCCTCGTCGATATGTTTGCCAAGAACTTCGCCAAGTTCGAGCCGCACGTCGACGCCGACGTGAAAGCTTCGGCGCCTGTCTTGCGCCAGGCGGCGGAATAAAGCGCGGAGGGTCGGGCCATGCGCGCCCCGGTAGCCCGGCCCGACCTGTCGGTTGCCGACCTTTCGGAGGCGGAAGCGGCGGGCGAACTCGCACGGCTCGCCACCGAAATTGCGCATCACGACAGCCTCTACTACCGCCAGGACGCGCCCGAGCTTTCGGACGCCACCTACGATGCGCTACGGCAGCGCAACGGGGACATCGAGGCGCGGTTTCCCGATCTCATCCGCAGTGACAGCCCTTCGCATCGCGTGGGGGCTGCCCCCTCCGAAGGCTTTGGCAAAGTTCGACACGGCGTGCCGATGCTGTCGCTCGGCAACGCGTTCGCGGACCAGGATGTCATCGACTTCGTCGAGCGCGTCCGTCGCTTCCTCTCGCTTCCAGTCGAGCACCCCCTTGCCGTTACGGCCGAGCCGAAGATCGATGGGTTGTCGATTTCCTTGCGCTACGAGCATGGCCGGCTCGTTGGCGCGGCCACGCGTGGCGACGGCACGGAGGGCGAGAACGTCAACGCGAACGTCTCCACGATTCGCCAGATCCCGCACGTCTTGACGACGCCACGGCCGCCAGATCTGATCGAAGTGCGCGGCGAAATCTATCTGAGCCACGACGATTTCCGCACCCTCAATGCGGCCCAGGAGGCCGCCGGCGACAAAGTCTTTGCCAACCCGCGCAATGCGGCGGCCGGATCCCTCCGCCAGCTCGACCCTGCAATCACTGCCAGCCGACCCCTGAAGTTTTTTGCCTACTCCTGGGGTGCGGCGACGACGTTGCCGGCCGAAACACAGTTCGACGTCGTTGCGGCCTACGCCGACTGGGGTCTGCCGACCAATCCCCTCCTGCGCCTGTGCCATACCGCCGAAGAGTTGCTGGCCTTCTACCGGGACATCGGGGCCCAGCGCGCAGCACTCGGCTACGACATCGATGGCGTCGTCTACAAGGTCAACGACCTCGCCCTGCAAGCGCGGCTCGGGTTCGTGTCGCGGTCGCCGCGATGGGCGATCGCCCACAAGTTCCCCGCTGAACAGGCAACGACAATCCTCGAAGGCATCGACATTCAGGTCGGACGCACCGGGTCCCTGACGCCGGTCGCGAAGTTGCGACCTGTCACCGTCGGTGGCGTCGTCGTCTCGAACGCCACGCTGCACAACGAGGACGAAATCGCCCGCAAGGACGTGCGCATCGGCGATACCGTCCTCGTGCAACGCGCCGGCGATGTCATTCCGCAGGTGCTGGGCGCCGTCCTCGAGAAGCGGCCTGCGGGCGCGCAACCCTTCCGTTTTCCCCACACCTGTCCCGCGTGCGGGTCGGCGGCGGTGCGCGAGCTGGACGAGGCCACGGGAGACATCGACGTCGTGCGCCGTTGCACGGGCGGCCTCGTCTGCCCGGCCCAGGCCAAGGAACGGCTGAAACATTTCGTCTCCCGCAACGCCCTCGACATCGAAGGCCTGGGCGATGAACGCATCGAGCTGTTTTTCACCGAAGGCCTGATCCGCGAACCCGCCGACATCTTTACGCTGCAAGCCCGTGATGCAGCCAGCGCCGCCCCACTTGCCGAGCGCCGAGGCTTTGGCCGCAAATCGAGCGACAACCTCTTCGCCTCGATCAGCGCCCGCCGCACGGTAGCGCTCGAGCGGCTGATCTTCGGCCTGGGCATCCGCCACGTCGGCGAAACG
>JANOKV010000194.1:0-12281 GCA_031419415.1 Hyphomicrobiales bacterium
CACCGGCTGCGAAATCGCCTCGTAGCGCAGTTTGTCGAGCGCATCCGAAGCGTTGGAGATCAACTCTCGTAGGAAGATCTCCTTCTCGGTATAGACCGAGTGGACCATCAAATGCAGAAGGCGGGACACTTCCGCTTGAAAGGGGTGTTGCGATCCCGTCTTCTCAGGTTCGACCGACATGTATGCCACTCCAGAAGTGCAGATGACCCGGCTGATTAATGCAACTGTCGCCGCTGCTATACAAGGCGGTCGCCCGGACCCGAAGAAAGGAAAAGCGATGGCAGACAAGCTAACCGACACCGAGCGCGCCCAAGCCTTGCAGGGTCTCCCCGGCTGGCGGCCCGTGGCTGGACGCGACGCCATCAGCCGAACCTTCACGTTTCCCGATTTCAACGCCGCGTTTGGCTTCATGACTCGCGTCGCGTTGGTGGCCGAACGACTGGATCACCATCCCGAATGGTTCAATGTCTGGAACCGCGTGGACGTGACGCTGGCAACGCACAGCGCCGGCGGTCTGACCCAGCTCGACGTGGACCTCGCCACGGCCATGAACCAGATTGCAGCCCAGGCCTGATCAGCCGCCAGACCTGATCAACCCCCAGACCAGGACTTGCTCGACAGCGGACCGCTCGTGCCGACCGGGGCAAAACGAGGCGACTTGATGGGTTCCGATCCGGGGCGCGGGTTCGGCTTGGCCATAAAATTGCCGACGGGGGGATTTCCAACGCGCGGCACCGCTCGCGCGGGCCCTACGTCCGCAGCCGGGAGGGTCTCGTCGGTGGCCCCGGGAAACCGATCGGCTTCTCCGGGGCCCGCCTGTGCTCCCGACGATGATCGAATCCGATTGGACGAAGCGCGGGCGTCAGATGACAAGAGGGGAGTCGGCGGTCCAGAAAAGGCGACCGCGTTGCGCTCGATCCGATCTGGATCTGGATTTGGACTGGCCTGGGCATAGCGGCGATGCCGCTCCCGCTCGCTCGCCGACCAGGGCTCCGGCCGGCACTGGCACCCGTCCACGAGCTTTTTGCGGTAGCGAAAGGCGGTCGGGAGATCGGTGTAGGCTCGACCTTGCAGGTCGATCATCTCCGTCGCGTCGCCTGCCCGGCTGCCCAGGTAGTAGAGGCGCGCGTCCTGCCCGCAGCTCGATCGACAGGTGGTGGAATCCCGATCCAGACCGTCGCGACCCGTGGCCTGGCTGATCGGCCAATAATAGCCATCGCAGAGCCGCACACACACCGTGCGATAGACGCCGCCCACGTCCCGGAACGGATCGTCGGCGCGCGGATCGCGTCGATACGGATCAAACAGCGGTTCGCGATAGCTGTAGGGGGAATGGAGACCCGGGGGGCGGGAGAGGTTGGAGGATGCCCCCCAGCCGAAGATGTTTTGCAAAAAACCCTGTGCCATCGCCGGTCCGGTGAGACCGGCGACGAGGGCGAGAGCTGCAAACGACCGACACCAATGCACACCCATGACTCGCCGACTCTACAGCCCCACCTGGGCAATCCGACACACATCGACCGGGATCTCGATCCCATCGAGAGGCCGATCACGCTGCGTGCAGAATACGGCGTCATGGCAAACAAGTTCTGAAGATCCGTCCCCGTTCTGGCCCCTCAAGCACCGCTTGCCGGCTCACTCGCCGCCCGCAGCGCCACCAACCAGCAGCTTCCGCAGATACTCGAGCTGATCGAAATTGCCGTACTTGATCGACAACACGCCGCTCTCCCCCGAGCCGCGCTTGATTTCGACCTTTAAACCCAAGCGCTCGGCGAGTTCACGTTCGAACGCGCGGGTGTCGGCATCCTTTTCGCGCGGACGGCGCGGTTCCCCGTTCCGATCGATATCCTGGACCAGCGCCTCGATCGCCCGCACGTTGAGGTCTTGCGCCACGATCCGGTCCGCCAGGGCCTCGGCATCGTCGCGGCCAACGAGGGCGCGGGCATGCCCGGCAGTTATCTTCCCGTCTTGCACCAGCGCCCGGACGCTTTCGGGAAGCTTTAGCAGGCGAAGCGTATTGGCCACATGGCTGCGGCTCTTGCCGATCACTTCGGCCATGCGCTCTTGCGTATAAGCGTAGCGCTCGATCAGCTCGTTGTAGCCGGTCGCCTCTTCAATGGCGTTGAGATCGGCCCGTTGCACGTTCTCGATGATCGCCAGTTCGATCACTTCCTGATCGGTGAGCTCCCGAACGATGACGGGAATGGTGTGCAGACCCGCCATTTGCGCGGCCCGCCAGCGACGCTCGCCAGCGACGATCTCGAATCCGCCAGCGGGATCAGGCCGCACCACGATGGGCTGCACGAGCCCTTTCTGCCGGATGGACTCCGACAGTTCGATTAGTTCGTCCTGGCGGAAATCTTTACGCGGGTTGAGGCGACCGCCGCGCACCATGTCGACCGCAACGACTTTCTGCTCGCCCTCCGGCGGCAATCGGGACGTCGGGGACGTCGTTTCTCTGATGAGAGCGGCAAGGCCGCGTCCCAGCACATTGCGTTGCAGTGGCGTCGCCATGTTCAATCCCCTTGTTTCCCTGCGAGGCGACCCGTGATCCGTCTCGACCCGATCTTGCGGCTCACGCCGCCTTGATGGCGCGCTCGCGCTCGATGATTTCGCGCGCCAATCCGATGTAGGCTTTCGATCCCACGCACTGCTGGTCGTAAACCAGGATCGGTTGGCCGTGCGACGGCGCCTCGGCGACCTTCACGTTGCGCGGAATGACCGTCTGGTAGACCTTCGATCCGAAAAACTGCCGCACGTTCTCTGCGACTTCACGCGACAGGCTCGTGCGCGCATCGTGCATCGTCAGCACGACGCCCTGGATTTCGAGGCCCGGATTGAGGTTGGCGCGGATCTGATCGATCGATTCCTTGAGTTGCGCGATCCCTTCCAGGGCAAAAAACTCGCATTGGACGGGCACCAGAACGGCATGCGCGCCCACCATCGCGTTCAACGTCAACAGGCTCAGCGACGGGGGGCAATCGATCAGCGCGTAGGTGAAGCCCTCTGAGGCTGGCAATCCGCGCTGCGCCGCCGACATTTCGAGAACGGCGTCGCGCAGGCGAAACGGCCGGCTCGGTTCCGACATCAACTCGGATTCGAGGCCGACGAGATCGGCGTTGGCTGGCACGAGCCACAAGCCGGGCACGGCCGTTGCAATGCTGGCCCCCGCCAGCGTCGCTTCACCCATCAGCACGTCATACGTCGTGATATCGCGTCGCTCCGGGCCGATACCGACACCCGTCGAGGCGTTTCCCTGTGGGTCGAGATCGATGATCAAGACGCGCTCGCCGACCGCCGCCAGCGCGGTGCCTAGATTGATCGCCGTCGTGGTTTTACCGACGCCGCCCTTTTGATTGGCCACGGCGAGCACTCTGAGCGTCGGGGCTGCTTTGGTCATGCCCGTCACAGGATCAACCCTCCGGTTTTGCTGCCAGTCGACGCAGGACCACGATGCGACCTCTGGAATCGGTGCGACTGGGCACCAGGTCGTAAGCCAATTCCATGCTCTGCTCGGCGCTGGCGAGTTCCGCCGTGACGTCGCGGCCCTTCAGAAACAGTCCCAACGTCTGGGGACCGAACAATGGAGCTACCCAGTCCAGCAACCGACCCATGGGCGCAAGGGCTCGCGCCGTCACGACATCGGCCAATCCGACTTTATCGCGAGTCGCGGCCGCCTCGACCCGCTCCGTGACAATGTCCACAGCGATTGCCGCAGCGAGTCCGGTTCGGCGCACCACATCGGCGAGAAAAGCGGCTTTGCGCGTGTCACTCTCGATCAAGACCACCCGTTGACAGGGGCCGCCGTCGGCCAACAAGACCGCCAGCACCAAGCCCGGGAAGCCGGCTCCCGACCCCACATCCACGAGTGTTCTGGCCGTTTCGGGGATGTGGGCCGCGAGCTGAGCGCTGTCAGCAAAATGGCGCATCCAGAGGGCAGGTAAGGTCGCTGGGGCCACCAAATTGATGGTTTTCTGCCAAAACCGCAGACGATCGGCATAAATCTCAAGCCGTTCAGTGGTTTCACGTGAAACTGCGAAAACCCGCGAGAACTCACGGGGGCCAAAGGGTTCGCGGAGCACGTCAGTCGGGGGCATGGCGAAGGGCCCATTTGCCGTCGGTTCTGCTCACGCCGACCTCCGGTCGCCCCGGCGCTTGCTGTGGGCGAGCAAGAGGAGAAGCGCGGCCGGCGTCATGCCGTCGATACGGCCCGCATGAGCGATCGTGGTGGGCCGGTGGTGGGAGAGTTTGTTTTGCAGCTCGACGGACAGGCCAGGCAGGCCCCGGTAGTCGAAATCGGGGGGCAAGCGGGTCTCCTCATCCCGCCGCAGCACGGCGACATCGGCGACCTGCCGCTCCACATAGGACGCGTACCGGGCATCGATCGTGAGCTGGCCGAGCGCCTTGGCTGGAATTTGGCTCAGGTCAGGCCAGATACGTACGAGCGTCGCGGCCTCGACGGACGTGTGCGCCATCAATTCGAACGCCGTCCGCCGCCGCCCATCCTGGGTCATGGCAATGCCGTGCCGCGCCACCTCGTTGGGGGTCAATGTCAGCTGCTCGAGCAGAGCCCGACCCGTGGCCAGGGCATCGGCTTTGGTCCGGTATGCCTGGGCGCGCGCGGCCCCGACACAGCCCGCTGCCAGCCCAATGGGAGTTAACCGCTGATCCGCGTTGTCGGCGCGCAACCGCAACCGGTACTCGGCGCGCGACGTGAACATGCGATAGGGCTCCGTGACGCCCCGGGTGATCAGATCGTCGATCATGACCCCGAGATAGGCGTCGGCCCGCGAAATCACGAGACCCTGAGCCCGGCCAGCAGCCTTCGAGGCGGCGTTGAGGCCTGCCATCAACCCTTGGGCGCCCGCTTCCTCGTAGCCCGTCGTGCCGTTGATCTGTCCGGCCAGAAAGAGACCGGGGAGGCGCCGAAGCTCCAACGTCGGATCGAGTTCACGGGGATCGACATAATCGTATTCGATCGCGTAGCCCGGTCGCTTGATACGGACCTGTTCAAGCCCCGGAATGGTCTCGAGGAAGGCCTGCTGCACCTCGGCCGGCAGGGAGGTCGACACGCCGTTGGGATAAACCGTGTCGTCGTCGAGGCCCTCTGGCTCCAAAAAAATCTGATGGCTGCCCCGATCGGCAAAGCGGACGACCTTGTCTTCGATCGACGGGCAGTAGCGCGGCCCCGTGCTTTTGATAGCGCCGGAATACATCGGAGACTGCGCGAGATTGGCCCGGATGATGGCGTGCGTGCGCGCGTTGGTATGGGTGATGCCGCAGGCGATCTGCGGCGTGGTGATGCGATCGGTCAAAAACGAAAAAGGCTCGGGCGGATCATCGCCCGCTTGCATTTCGAGCCGATCCCACGCGATCGACGTCCCGTCCAGACGAGCTGGGGTACCGGTCTTGAGCCGTCCCATGGTCAAGCCGAGGGCATAGAGGCGATCCGCCAAGGCAATCGACGGAGCTTCGCCCACCCGACCGGCTGGAATCCGCGTCTCTCCCATGTGGATCAAGCCGCGCAGAAAGGTGCCGGTGGTCAGCACCACGGCGCCGGCCCGGATCGCGCGACCATCCCCGGTGCGCACGCCGACAACGCGATTGCCCTCCCCCAAGAGGAGATCTTCCACTGCGGCTTCGATGATCGACACGTTGGGGAGTGCCTGCAGGGCTGCCTGGATGGCGAGGCGGTAAAGTTTGCGGTCCGTCTGGGCGCGGGGGCCTTGCACGGCCGGGCCTTTGGAGCGATTGAGCAGGCGAAATTGAATGCCCGCCGCATCGGCGGCGCGGCCCATGAGGCCGTCCAGGGCATCGATTTCGCGGACGAGGTGGCCTTTTCCCAGGCCGCCAATAGCGGGATTGCACGACATTTCACCCACACTGGCGAACCTGTGGGTGACGAGGGCGGTGGCCGCCCCCATCCGTGCGGCGGCGGCGGCGGCTTCGGCGCCGGCATGGCCCCCACCCACCACGATGACGTCGAAAGAAGTCGTGTCCATGCGATCCGCAACGTCCGAGCCAGAGGGCGCGCGCCATCCCGGCGCGGCCTCTTCATACCGGCCCTCGGCACGGGTATCCAGTGCCGCGACGCCGATCAATCGAAAGGCCGGTGATCCGAGATGGGGATCAGGGCTTTTCCGTCGCCCGCGGCGTGCGCGACCTCGGCTTGCCAGGCGCGGCTGGTTTCGGTGGTCGACGCCGTTTGGGTTTGGTGGGTGCCGTCGGCGCCGCGACGCCGACGGTCGCATCGTCTTCGAGACCAGCCAGCAGCCCGCGAGCGCGCGTTTCGATGGCGTCGCGGGCGGGCCGCAACAGGGCGTGGCCACCGGCCGGCATCGCCTCAACCTGGGTTTGCGCGGGCTCTACTTCCCTCAAAACCTGGCGGCAGAGGGCCGCGACGCGTCCAACGAGCTGAGTCGGATTGAGGCCGCACGTGCGGGCGAAGGCCTCCCAGTGGCGTCGCTTCAGGTGCTCGCCCCGGTTCTTCCCGGCAATTTTCTGCGAGAGATTGCGTGTCACCCCATCCCAAACGGCTGCGCACATGACATCATAGACCGGCGCCAGTTCCGCGCCGCGCGCCGTCAGCATCAGGGAATAGTTCTTGGCGTGCGCGTCGGTATTGCAAGCGATGACATTCAGAACGACGTGATCGACAAGCCGCAGAATGTCGGCGGCCCCCATGCGGGCGCGCGTCAGGGCGAACATGTCGGCCAATGTAGGTCCCTTGATGCCGGTCTGGTTGGCCTCGTATTTGGCGGCCGGTGGTTTGCCCAGCGCTTGGCAGAAGTCCTCCTGGTGCAAGCGCCGCCAACGGTCGCCTTGCCGGCGTCGATCGTAGCGCTCGATCAGAAAATACGTCCGCGCCCCGGCGGACCCGGTCGTCAGGCCCGGCGTTCGCGCCCCGCAGCGGCGCGCCAACGTGAGGCAGAACGCTTCGTTCTGCACGCCGCCGTAGAGCATGCCGGAGTCGGGCTTCAAGATGTGCGTGGAGGGCGCGCCGTCCACCGGAATGCAGATGCGGCCCTGATCGTCGACCGCCACGCCGAGCTTGCTCTGAACCCCCGCAAGCGACATCGAAACGCCGTCGTCGCCCGCAAGAAACGGCTTGCGCGGCAGGTCCGTGATGATGCGTTCGAGGTCTGCGGGACCAGCAACGGGCCGCCAGTGGCTGGAACTGGCCGTCCCGGGCCGGCCGATCGACAAGGCGCCGGCCGTATCCCGGCCGATCTCGCCCAAAATGGAGATGACATCTTCGGGGGCTGCGCCCAGCATCGCGCCGAGCGCCTTGAGCTGGGAGCCTTCGGGAAGCAAATTCATCGCCCAGGTGAGGAACACGTCGGGCCGCACGGGTTCTGTCGCGAGCGGCATGCGCAGGGAAATCGGAAACGCGCCACGGGTTGTGAGCCAGGCTGGATCGTAGGTGAAGGTCGGCCCGTCAGCGCCAATGTCGATCCGCCCGACGACCCGGCTCTCGAAATAGACGGTGAGCGCGCTCATGGGCCAGGCTCCTCGAGATCATCGGGGAGGTCGTCGCTGGTCCCGGGATTTTCATCTGCAGATAGGTTTTGCTGACTGCCCGTCGCTGCCGCAGTGCCGCGCCCCGCAGCCACGGCTACAGCAGACCTGATGATCGTACCTTCGCGGATTAGATCAATGACCCTTATTCCCAAGACTTCAGCAACCACCAGGGCCTTGCCGAGCTGGCACGAGGGCTTGCCCGCTTCGAGCTCGATGATGAAGCGTCGGCCGACGCCCGTGGCGAGCGCCAAGTCGCTCTGGCTGAGCCCCAGCGCCAATCGGCGTAGCCGCAGTATGGCACCGAAGGCGTGCGGCAGCGCTTCAGCTGCCATCGTCCTCTGCAGCCTTTCCTCGTCATAGGCGAGGTCAGGGTCTGGTTCCGTGTCGCTCATGATCTGACCTTTGGTTCCCGGTCGGGTACATAAGCGCTGAGAATTAAAAAAATCCACCCGAAAGGTTCCCGTTCGGGGACTTTCGGGTGGCTTGTATGGCATTCACCGTGGTTTGTTCCTGGTCGGGAACATTTCTGATCCCCAACCGCCTCTCGACGGCCAATGGTCCCGATCAGGAACTCACTTCTGGCCCCAATAATGCTCGACCGCGCGCTCGAGCGGCGGGCGGATGCGGGCGGCGTTGGGGACGGCCAGCTTGGCGAACTGACGCTGGGAATCGAGCACGCGCTTGAAGAACGGATTTTTGGCGGATTCCGTTTCGAACACCTTGTCGATTGCCTCGAGCTGGGCTTTGAACACTTCGTCAGGCGTGCGCATGATCTTCACGCCATGCTTTTCCTGCAATTCTGCAGCCGCTTTGCCGTCGAGATCGACCGTCACAGCCGTGAAGCGGACGATCTCAGCCATGGCGGCGTTGCGCACGATGGCCCTCAGGTCCGGGGACAACTCGTCCCACTTGGTCTTGTTGATCAGAAATTCGTGTACCGCAGGGGGCTGCCGCATGTCGGGCATGTAGTAGACCTTGGTGACGTTGTGGAAGCCCATCAGGATGTCGTGCGAGGGAATGGCCCACTCTGCGCCATCGATGGTGCCACGCTCGAGCGCCGGCAACACTTCGCCGCCCGGCATCTGCACACCGGTCATGCCCATGTGGCGCAACATTTCGAGGCCCAGTCCCGAGGTCCGATATTTGATCCGCCGCAGCTCTGCAAGGTTCTGAAACGGCTGTCTGAGCCAGCCGAAAGCTTCCCAATAGGGAATCGTCGTGGTGATCAGGCAGACAACGTTGAGCTTCAGTTCTTTCTGCAACATCTCATTGTAGAGATCGAGCCCGCCGCCCTGGAACATCCATGACTGGAATTCGTCGCGACCCAGACCGAAGGGGCCGCCCGGGGGAACGCCGAAGAGACCGGCAGCGGTATTCTTGCCGGTCCAGTAACCTGGCCAACTATGCGCTGCATCGATCACCGACTTGTGGGTGGCGTCGAGCACTTCGAAGGCCGGCACGATCTGGCCTGCCGGCGCGACGTCGATCTTGAGGCGACCAGCCGACATTTCGTCGACGGCCTTGGCGATGGCGGCAGGAGATTCTTGCAGCAGATTGGCTTGTGGCCACGTCGACTGCAATTTCCACGTGATGGGTTTGGCCGGTGTTTGGGCTTGCGACGGCGAAACCGCGCCGACCATCGCCAATGCGGCGACGCCGGCAACGACAGTGCCTAGACTCTTGCGACGGATATGACGACTGTACATGCGCTTTCTCCCGATGGTCTTCTTGTCGTGACACGGAGCGTATCGGGCGGTAGCGCGGCGTCAAGCCCGGTTCGGTGGAGCGCGCTTTTTGCACCCTCAGATCACGCCGGCCGCCTTCAGGCGCTTCGCATCATCCCCGGTGACGCCACACAGCCGCTCGAGCACTGACGCCGAATGCTCACCCAGCATCGGCGGGCTCGTGACCGTGACCGGTGAATCCGAGAGTTTGATGGGGCAACCGATGGTTTTGAAGCTGCCGCGCGGCGGATAGGCGACGTCGAGGATCATGTCCCGCGCCTTCAGGTGCGGGTCGGCCAGGATGTCGGCTGTATCCTGGCAGGCGCCGCACGGCACGCCGGCGTCGCCCATCAGTTTCATGACCTCGTGTTTCGTGCGTTGGCCGGTCCAGGCCTCGATGATGCCGTTCAGAGCGTCGCGGTTCTCCCACCGGGCTTCGGGGGTCTTGAAACGGGGGTCTTCGGCCAGTTCGGGTTGGCCCAGTGTCGTGACGACGCCGGGCCACATCTGCGGTTGTGCGAAGATGAACACGTGATCGTTGGGTCCGCCCGGCGCACAGGCATAGGTGGTGCCGGGGACGGTCTTGCCCAACTGATTGCCGGTCCGCTCCTGCACCCCGGTTCGCTGGTGCTCGCGCAACGACACGCGGATGAGGTTGAGCACGGCATCTTGCATCGCGACCTCCACGTGTTGGCCACGCCCCGTCACGTGCCGCTGCTGGAGGGCCGCCAGAATGCCGATGGTCATGTGCAGGCCGGTGCCGCTGTCGCCAATCGCGGGCCACACATAGGTCGGCGGATTGCCGGGATGACCGGTCACGCACATGGCGCCCCCCATGGCTTGGGCAATGGGCTCGAAGCTCTTGAAGTTCGCGTAAGGCCCGTAGGTGCCGAACCCCTTGATGGTCGCGTAAATCAAGCGCGGATTGATTTTTTCGAGGTCCTTCCACCCGAGCCCCAACCGATCGAGCGCGCCGGGGCCGAAGTTCTCGAGCAGCACATCCGATTGCGCGATGATGTTGCGAAACAGCGCCTTGCCCTCGTCGGTCTTGAGATTGAGCGTCAGGCTCTCTTTGTTGGCGTTGAAGACGAGAAAGAACAACTCGTCCTTGTTCTGCGCACGCGCGATGTCGCCGCCCTTGGGCTCCTCGAGCTTGATCACTTCGGCACCGAAGAAGCCCAACGTCTGGGCACAGGCCGGGCCGGCCTGATTGTGGGTCATGTCGATGACGCGGATGCCGGAGAGGGCTAGGGTCATGAAGCGTTCCTCGAAAGTTGCCATGGGGATCGATCGCGCTGCGCTAGGCGAGCTGCAGAATTGACCGAAGCCTACCACCCTACTTCCGGCCGGCAACCGTGGAAAGGACACCGGCAAAAGGATTGGCGGCGCCGATGGACAAGGCATCTCCCATAAGGCACGACACGGAACGCCGACATCTCGTCGAACATTCCAGCGATACGGGACCTGCCCATGCCCGCTCGAGACACCATCTTCGCTCTGTCGAGCGGACACGGCCACGCCGGGGTCGCCGTCATCCGTGTTTCCGGCCCGGCTGCGGGTTCTGTTCTCGACTCGATGGCCGCGCCCCGACCGCAGCCGCGCTATGCCGCGTTGCGGCGCGTGAGGCATCCCCACACGGGTGACATTCTCGACGAGGCGCTGGTGCTGTGGTTTCCAGCTCCCCGCAGTGAAACAGGTGAAGACATCGCCGAGATTCACGTGCATGGCGGGCACGCGGTGATCCGCGCGGTTCTCGACGCCATCGCCGTGCTCGACGGCTGCCGGATGGCGGAACCGGGTGAGTTTGTCCGCCGCGCATTCGAGAACGGCCGCCTCGATCTGACGGCCGTGGAGGGCTTGGCCGACCTGATCGATGCCGACACGGACGCTCAGCGCCGGCAAGCGGTCCGTCAAGCCGGCGGCGCGCTCGGTCGGATTTACGACGGATGGCGAGACCGCCTGATCGAAGCCCGCGCGCTCGTCGAAGCCGCCATCGATTTTTCAGACGAGGGCGACGTGGCCGCCGACGCCCTGGCCACTGGCCACGCGCAAGCAGAAGCGCTCGCGGGCGCAATGACGGCTGCACTGGCCGACGCCAATCGGGGTGAAATCATCCGCGACGGCCTGCGGGTGGTCTTGGCTGGAGCCCCAAATGTCGGCAAGTCGAGCCTCCTGAACGCGCTGGCGCGCCGCGACGTGGCGATCGTCTCACCCGAGGCTGGCACGACGCGGGACGTGATCGAGGTCCGGCTCGATCTGGGGGGATACGCCATCGTCTTGACGGATACTGCGGGTCTGCGCAGCGCAAGGGGCCCCGTGGAGGCCGAAGGCATCCGGCGAACGCTCGAGCAGACCCGGCGCGCGGACATCGTGCTGTGGATGGTTGACGCCACCGACCCCGCCTGGACCGTGCCCGACGATCTGGGCGCGCGCGCGGAGGATACGTTCGTCGTCGTGAACAAGTGCGACCTAGCTACGCCTGCAATTGCCCACGGCGCGCATTACCTATCGGTCCAGACCGGCCAAGGTCTCGACGATCTCGTCGGTCGGCTGCAGGATCACGTGCGCGCGAAACTCGCAGTCGGCAGCGATGGTCCCGCTGTCATCACCCAGGCACGCCACCGTCACCTGCTGCTGCGGGCCGTAACGGCGCTGCAACGCGTGCTCGACGATCCGGCCAAGCCCGCCGAATTCCAAGCGGAGGATTTGCGTGAAGCCGCCGATGCGCTCGGGCAAATAGTCGGACGGATCGATGTCGAAGATGTTCTGGGGCAGATATTCAGCCGCTTTTGCATCGGCAAATGAGGCAAACATCGTTTCACGTGAAATCGGCAGCGCCAGGTCGACCGCCGATCATTCGACAAATGCGCAAATAAAAAGCCGGATATCCGTGAAGACATCCGGCTGGTCAGGTCGTCGACGCTAATTCAGTTCAGGTATTCATCGAATTGAAGAAGTCGCCATTTGTTTTCGTCGACTTGAGTTTGTCGATCAGGAATTCGATGCCGTCCATCGTTCCCATCGGGTTCAGAATGC
>JANOKV010000195.1:0-8302 GCA_031419415.1 Hyphomicrobiales bacterium
CGCGTCCAGATCGTCGGGAGAGCTGACTTTCGGCACGACGATGGCGTCGGGAGCCGCCGCAATGGCCGCCGCCATGTCCTCCAAGAACCACGCCGAATCGATGCCGTTGACGCGGATGGCGATCTCTCGCCGCCCGTAACCACCGGCCCGCGCCGCATCGCAAACCTGCTGGCGCGCGGCGGCCTTGGCGTCGGGCGCAACCGAATCCTCGAGGTCGAGGATCAGTGCGTCGGCCGGGATAGACCTGGCTTTCTCGAGCGCCCGCGCATTCGAGCCCGGCATGTAGAGGACACTGCGGCGCGGGCGTGCGATCATTATAGACTCCTGAAGAACGGGACGGCCGGCACCCTAGGCGAAATCAGATTCCGTGACCATGTTGTGGAAAACCGTGCGGACGAGTGACGAGGAATGAAAATTTATTGTTCATGTAATGTTCGTATGCTAGATAGACTACACTGGAAATGGGCGGAGGATCGGGAGCGTGGCTGAAGAGGTCGAAAATCTGGTGCTCGTTCATTTGCGCGAGATGCGTGCGGAGTTGCAAGGATTGCGTGGGGAAGTGTCCGAGCTTCGTTCAGAAATGACCGATCGCATGGAACGCGTCGAAAAGCGCCTCGGCGATGTCTATGAAGCGTCGATGTTCGCCGTCGGCGTGGCCGTCATGAACAGCCGCAAACTCGATCAATTCACCGAGCGTGTCGATGATCACGAGAAGCGGATCACCACGCTCGAAGACGCTTGAGCCATGGCCACGTCCACCGCCGACATCGTCATCATCGGCGGCGCCGTCGTGGGCAGCGCGATCGCCTATTTCCTGAAGCGCGACGGCTTCACCGGCCGCGTCGCCGTCGTCGAGAAAGATCCCAGTTACCAGTGGTGCGCCACCGGCCGGTCGGTCGCCTCTATTCGCCAGCAATTTTCGACACCTGAAAATATCCAACTTTCGCAGTTCGGCGTGTCGTTCTTCAAGGGGCTCTGCGAGGAATTCGGCCCCGACGCCGACATCGCCTTTCGCGAACGTGGCTATCTGATCATGGCGAGCCACGATGGCCGCCCGGTGCTCGAGCAGAGCATCGCGCTGCAACGCAGCCTCGGCGCCGACACAGCGCTGCTCGAGCCGGACGACATCGCACGGCAATTTCCTTGGCTCTCGACGGAAGGCTTAGGCGGGGCTGGCTGGGGCCGCACCGGCGAAGGCTGGGTTGATCCGAATTCGCTGATGCAGCTCTTTCGCAAGGGCGCGGTCGCGCGCGGCGTCGACTATCTCGCTGATGAAGCCATTGGCATCACGGTGACGGGTGGAAACATCGACGGCGTGCAGCTCGCCAGCGGCGATACGATCGCGACGCAGCGGGTGGTGTGCGCTGCCGGGTGGCATTCGGCCAAGGTCGCTGCAATGGCCGGGCTATTGATCCCGATCCGCCCCCGAAAGCGCTTCGTCTTCGTCATCGACTGCAAGCAGACCCTGCCGGGCGCTGGCCTCATGATCGACCCGAGTGGCGTCTACTTCCGGCCGGAGGGCAATTTTTTTCTCGCAGGCCTCGCGCCCCCCGAAGCCCAAGACCCCGACGCGGAAGACTTCGATATCGATCACGCGTTCTTCGACAATGAGATTTGGCCGCTGCTCGCCATGCGCGTGCCGGCCTTCGAGGCGATGAAGGTGCAGAGCGCCTGGTGCTGCCATTATGATCTCAACACCCTCGATCAGAACGCGATCCTGGGGCCCCATCCCGATCTTCCGGGGTTCGTGATGGCCTGTGGGTTTTCCGGCCACGGCTTGCAACATGCACCGGGCGTCGGGCGTGGCGTCGCGGAACATCTGATACACGGACACTGGCGCTCGATCGATCTGACGCGCTTGGGCTACGCCCGCGTTGCAGGCAACCAGCCGTTGCTCGAACTCAACGTGTTCTGAGGCAGGCGATCATGGCGCGCATTCTGGCGATTTCGTCGCAAGTCGCACGCGGCCATGTCGGTCTGTCGGCGATCGTTCCCGCCTGCCAAGCGCTCGGCCACGAGGTGATCGCGCTACCGACGATCCTGCTGTCCAACCATCCCGGCCACGCCCATGCCGCAGGCGAGCGCATCGCGCCGGCCGCGTTGTCACGCATGCTCGACGCGCTCGACGCCAACGGCTGGCTTGCCGACATTGACGGGGTGCTGACCGGTTATCTGCCGAGTCCCGAGCATGTGCAGTTCGCCGTCGAGGCCGTGGAGCGGGTCCGTGCGTCGTCCCCGCGCGTCGTCTATGTCTGCGACGCGATCCTAGGAGATCTTCCCAAGGGCCTCTATATCGCACCCGAAGCGGCCACGGCTCTGCGGGACGGCCTCGTTGGGCGGGCCGATATCCTCAAAGGCAACGCCTTCGAAATCGGGTGGCTCGCCGGCCCCCCAATCGACGATGTCCACACCTTGGCCGAAGCCGCCCTTCGGCAAGGCTGGCGCGAAGTGATCGCGACCTCGGTGCGCAGGCCTACGCCCGGCGAATTGAGCAACGTCTGGCTCAGCGAGGGTGCGCCGCCGCTCGAAATCACGGTCGCCGAGCGCAGCGCCGTTCCGAAAGGGACGGGGGACCTTCTATCGGCGCTTCTGCTCGGGCACATTCTGGCGGTCGATCGACCCACCACCAGCGACGCGCGCGAGCGGGTGCTGTCGCGCGCGGTCGCAAACGCGCAAGCCGTCGTCGAAGCGAGCATCGGCCGCGAGGACCTACACCTCGTCGCCGCCCTCGACCAGATCCGCGCGTCGAAGCGAGCCCGCTTACTCAGATCGCCGTATAGCCGCCGTCGATCAGCAGATCGGACCCAGTCATGAAGCTCGAAGCCTCACTGGCCAGATAGAGCGCGCCGCGCGCCACATCCTCGACCTGGCCCAAGCGACCAATAGGATGGAGCGGGCCGGTGGCCGCCCGCGCGGCCGCCATGCTACCGTGCCGATACTCCATGCGCCGCGTTTCGACGGCGCCGGGCGAGAGCGTATTGACGCGAATGCCCTCCTTAGCGTGATCGAGCGCCATGCATTTGGCGAGCTGGATTAGCGCCCCCTTCGTCGTGCAGTAGGCGGCGCGCCCAGGAGACCCGACGCGGCCCATCTGCGAGGCGATGTGGATGATGCTGCCGCCGCCCGCCGCGATCATGTGCGGAATGACCGCGCGGCTCATTAGGTAAGCGCCGGTCAGGTTGACGGCGAGAATGTGGTTCCACCAATCCGGCGAGAGTTCGACGACGGTGCCGCCGGGATCGTGTACGGCAGCGCCATTGACCAGAACACGCGGCGCGCCCAGCGCTGCGAGCGCTGCCGTGACGGCCTCACTCACTTTCACTTCACTCGACACGTCACAAACATGCGCCGAGCCACGGGCTCCAGTCGCGCGCACACGGCTCGCGGTCTCCTCGGCGGACGCGACCTCGACATCGAAGCAGGCGACGCTGGCGCCCGCTTGGGCAAACGCCAGAGCAATCGCGCGCCCGATGCCGTTGCCCGCGCCGACGACAAAGGCGGTGCGTCCGTCCAATCGAAAGGCCGTGTCGAGCATGTCCCTCTCCCGTGTCTGCTGGATGTTGATCTCGGTTCCTTGGTCACCACCCCTTGAAAGGTGTTTCCGGTACCGGCGTCAGTGGCGGGTGGCGATCGAGATAGGTGTACAGATTATCGATCACGAGTTGGCCCATCTTGCCGCGCGTATAGTGCGAGGCTGAGGCGACGTGCGGCAGCAGCGTCAGGTTGGGCACGGCCATCAAGTCGGGATCGATCTTGGGCTCGTTCAAATAGACGTCGAGCCCCGCCGCCAGGATCGTGCCGTTGCGCAAGGCCGCTTTCAGCGCTGCTTCATCGACTACGGAGCCCCGCGCCACGTTGATCAGAACGCCACGCGAACCCAACGCCGCCAACACCTCCGCGTTCACGAGATTGGCGGTGGCTGGTCCCCCTGGAACGATGGCGATGAGCGTGTCCACGTCGCGCGCCATCGCCACGAGGTTATCGTAGTAACGATAGGAGACGGCCGGCTGCTTGTTGCGCGCGTAGTAGGTGATCGGCACGCCGAAGGCCTCGAGGCGCCGCGCGATGGCTTTGCCGATCCGGCCCATGCCGATGATGCCGACGGTGCGGTCGCGCAGGCTGCCCGGCGAGAGCGGCACATCGCCCTCCTTCGCCCAACGGCCGGCGCGCAGATAGGCCTCGCCCCGATAGAACTCCCGCAACGTGCCGATCAGCAATCCCAATGCCGTGTCGGCCACTTCCTCGTTCAGAACGTCGGGCGTGTTGGTGATGACGACGCCTCTGCCTGCGGCCTTGGGCACATCGATCGAATCATAGCCGACGCCGAAATTGCCGATGATTTTCAAGTTGGGCATGCGCGCCATCATCCCCTCGGTGGTGCGCACGGCGGTGTGGGCGCCGGTGACGATCGCCTCGACCCGGGGACCGATCGTGTCGATCAGCGCGTCGGGATCGGCGGCCTGATGCAGCCAGTGCGCCTCGAAGCGGGCGTCGATCGCCTCCACCATCAGAGGCATCATCACACCAGTCGAGAGCAGAACGGGACGAGACATCGAGAACTCCAGGTTATCGGGTGAATGGCCATTTGTGCCGTCCTGATGCACCCCCTGTAAAGCGGCGTCGCGTGGGGGCGCCTCGCATGCACGCCCGAATCGCACCTATTGGACGAATAATCGACGGGCGCCCCGTCGGAGTCGGGTCCAGATCCGGATCTTGCCGGAAACTTCCTCGGCGAAAGCCCCGCGTTTCGGGGTGCGGCGGGCCGACTGATGGAAATATTCCGCGCGGCGCTTGCGGCATCGGCCGGCACCCGTTAAGAACCCCACTTTAATGGATATCGCGGCTAAACCAGCGTTCTTCTTCCCGCGGCGGCATCTCCTCACTTGTGAGGGTCTGGCGGCCGAAGAGATCAATTCCCTTCTCGATCTCGCCGACAGAGCTGCCGATCAGAACCTGCAAATCTGCAAGAAGAGCGACATTCTGCGCGGTCGCACGCTGATCAATCTCTTCTTCGAGGCTTCGACGCGCACGCAAGCGTCGTTCGAGTTGGCCGGCAAGCGGCTCGGCGCCGACGTCATGAACATGAACGTCTCGACCTCGTCGATCCAAAAGGGCGAGAGCCTGATCGATACCGCGATGACGCTGAACGCCATGCGGCCCGACATCATCGTCGTGCGCCATCATTCGGCCGGCGCCGTCGAGCTGCTGTCGCAGAAAGTCGATTGCTCGGTGGTCAATGCGGGGGACGGCGCCCATGAGCACCCCACGCAAGCCCTGCTCGATGCGCTGACGATCCGGCGCGCCAAAGGCCGGGTGTCGGGCCTCAAGGTCGCCATTTGCGGCGACATCCTGCATTCCCGCGTGGCGCGCTCCAACATTTTCGTACTCAACACGCTCGGTGCGCACGTTCGGCTCGTCGCGCCGTCCACCCTGCTGCCGACCGGCATCGACAAGCTGGGCGCAGAAGTTTTCACCGATATGTGGAAAGCGCTCGAGGGCTGCGACATCGTCATGATGTTGCGGTTACAGCGCGAGCGCATGGAGGGCAACTACGTGCCGTCCACTCGCGAGTATTATCACTTCTTCGGCCTCGACCAGGAAAAGCTCGATCGCGCCAAGCCAGACGCGCTGATCATGCATCCGGGGCCGATGAACCGTGGCGTCGAGATCGCCTCGCCAATCGCCGATCACTCGCGCAGCGTCATCCGCGAACAAGTGGAAATGGGTGTCGCTGTTCGCATGGCTGTGCTCGAAGCACTCGCCCGCAACCTGCCGAACCATTGACGGGAGGGCAGGAACCCATGAAGCGATCGACCAAAGCTCCCGAGCCGCTCAACGCCACGGCCTTCATCAATGCGCGCTTGATCGATCCAGCGTCTGGTCGCGACGAGCAGGGAGGCCTCGTCGTACGCGAGGGCGTCATCGCCGAACTCGGCAGCCATCTGCGCCGCACCGCACCCGACAATGCCGAGGTGATCGATTGCGGCGGCCACGTGCTGTCGCCGGGTCTGATCGACTGCCAGGTGTTCACCGGTGATCCGGGCCAAGAGCATCGCGAGACCCTCAAGACGGCGAGCTTTGCCGCCGCTGCGGGTGGCGTCACCACGATCGTGTGCATGCCCGATACGGTGCCTGTCATCGATCAAGTTGCGCTGGTCGACTACGTGCAGCGCCGCGCCCGCGAGCGCGCCATCGTCCACGTCTATATCATGGGTGCGGTCACGCGCGGCCTGAAGGGCGAGGAACTCGCTGAAATCGGCCTTCTGCAACGGGCCGGCGCGGTCGCTTTCACCAACGGCAAATCGTCCATCGCGAGCACGCGCGTCATGCGCAACGCGCTGCTCTATGCCAAGGATTTCGACGCGCTGATCGTGCATCACACCGAAGACCCGTGGCTGTCTCCCGGTGCCGCCATGAACTCCGGCGAGGTGGCGACACGTCTGGGCCTGCCGGGCGTGCATCGCGCGGCCGAGGCCATCGTGCTCGAACGCGACGTGCGCTTGGTGGAAATCACGGGTGCGCGCTATCACGCCGCCACCATCACGTGCCGCGAAAGCATCGACATCGTGCGCGCCGCCAAAGCACGCAAGCTTTCAGTGACGTGCGGCGCCTCGATCAATCACCTGACGTTGAACGAGGGCGACATCGGCCCCTACCGCACCTACTTCAAAGTGCGCCCGCCGTTGCGCGGCGAAGAGGACCGGGCCGCCCTCGTGCGCGCGCTGGCGGCCGGCGAGATCGACGTGGTGGTGTCGAGCCACGACCCGCAAGACGCCGACGACAAGCGCCGACCGTTTGCGGAAGCCGCCGATGGCGCCATCGGCCTCGAGACCCTGCTGGCGGCCGCCCTGCGCCTCGTCCACAACGACGAAATCGACCTCATGTCACTTCTGCGAGCCTTGACGATCAACCCGGCGCGGCTGCTCGGACTGCCCGGTGGCCGGCTGGAGAAGAACGCTCCGGCCGACCTCACCCTCTTCGACCTCAATGCGTTGTGGGTCGTGGACAAGGATCAGTTGCGCGCCCGGTCCAAGAACTCACCCTTCAACGAGCAACAGATGCGGGGTCGAGTCCTGCGCACGATGGTTGCGGGCCAAACCGTCTATCAATACGGTGTGGAGTTACGCACCTGAAAGATCGCGACAATCTCGCGCGGGACCTGCGGGGGAACTCGATTGCTGACATCTTTCCTGACGCTGAATGCTCTTGTCGCGCTCGGGTTGGGCTACCTGCTGGGTTCAATCCCGTTCGGCCTGGTTTTGACGCGTGCGGCCGGCCTGGGTGACGTGCGCGCCATTGGGTCCGGCAATATCGGCGCGACCAATGTCCTGCGCACCGGCAACAAGAAGCTCGCGGCCGCGACGCTGTTTCTGGACGGCTTCAAGGGCTATGCGGCGGTCATGCTGGTGTGGCTCGTCGTGGCGCCGGGGTTGGGCGCTGGATCGGAATCGGCGGCCGAATACCGCCTCGCCATGACCGCTGGGCTGGGGGCGTTTCTCGGCCATCTGTTTCCCGTGTGGCTGGGCTTCAAGGGCGGCAAGGGCGTCGCCACGTACATCGGCGTTCTGCTGGGACTCGCCTGGGTCATCGGCCTGATCTTCTGCGCCATCTGGCTCATGGTGGCCGCCATGAGCCGCTATTCGTCGCTCGCCGCGCTTACAGCCGGTGCGGCCACGCCGCTCGTCATCCTGATGCTGGGGACCCCGCATCTTGCGATGCTGTTCCTTTTGCTGACGCTTTTGCTCTTCTGGACGCATCGCGAAAACATCGCGCGCCTGAGCGCCGGCACGGAAGGCCGGATCGGGGCGACGAAAGTGAAGGCCTGAACACGGGGCTGCATCGACGCGGGGTCCGAGCAGGCTAGAGCGCTTTCCACGAAGGTTGGGTCAAGAGCCGCGCGACCCAACATCCACGGCACGCCCAGCGGTCGCCGTTGGGTTAGGCCGCACGTGCGGCCGTAACCCAACAGCTTTGGACTGTGCGCGTGATGTTGGGTTACGCGCGCAGCGAGCGATGAGCGATATAGCCGCCCGACCCGCCGCGCTAACCCAACGGCGCCCGTTTTGCGTTTACGATTCACATCGAGCGGAAACTGCTCTAGCGGTCGCGCGGCAGACCCAGAATGGCCTTGGCCTTCTCCAGCGCCACCCAACTGTTGGAAGCGAGCAGCACCTTTTGTCGGCGCAGCACCCCCATGCGGTGCATCGCCTGCCGAGGCTGGGTCTGCAGGCCGGAGATGATCAGACGGCAGTCCCGCTCGGCGCACGCGGCGGCCAGATCCTCGAGGGCGGAGAGCGCCGTC
>JANOKV010000196.1:0-7657 GCA_031419415.1 Hyphomicrobiales bacterium
TCGAGCAGGCCCTTGTCGCCTCCGCCCATGCGTCGGGACTGCCCACCCGCCAGCACGACGCCAGCATATCGGTCTCGATGTTCATTTTGCATGGCCCGAACCTAGGCGGTCTCGCGGCTTGGGCCAAGGCCGCGCATGGAGCCCCGTCGATTGAATTCGCGGCCCCACCCCTCGCGTCAATCCTTGGTCGAGGCCACGCGACATGAATTGGTACGCTCTGGTGCGCCGCCCCATCGAGGCATTGATCCGCATCGACACCCGGCAGACCCTACGGCAACATCCGATTCGGCCACATTCGGGCGCGATGCTGGATTGAGGCCCGCGTCCGAGAGGATGGCTGGCGTGCACCGCACTTTCGCTTTGGAGGCCCCATGAAGTTCTTCACCGGTCTGAATGTCTGGATGCTGCCGCTCGCGGCGGTGGCGAGTTTTGCGTTCGGTGGAATTTGGTATGGCGTGCTGTCGAAGCAATGGATGGCGGCGCTGGGGCGAACCGAAGGTGAGATCAAAAGCGCGGGCGGGCCATCACCCATCCCCTTCATCATCACCTTCATCGCCCAGCTCGTCATGGCCTGGGTGCTGGCCGGCCTGATCCTGCACCTGACCCGCGCCGGCATCCCCGCCACCCTGCGCAGCGGCATGATCACCGCAACGCTGGCCTGGTTCGGGTTCGTTCTCGCGCCCCTCGTCGTCAATCATCAGTTCCAGATGCAGAAACCAATGTTGACCGCAATCGACGGCGCGCACTGGCTGGGCGTCCTCCTCATTCAGGGCGCGATCCTGGGCCTCTGGGGTCTGGCGTGACGGCTTAGACGAGCAGTCGCCAGAGCAGAGCCAAGCCGCCGCAAATCGCCAGCGTTTCGATAATATTGCGGTGCAGACGGAACGTCAGCACGAACGCCAACGCCGTGAGGGTCGCCGCGAGCAGGTCGAGCCGGAGCAAATTGGGCGCGTAGACCTTCAGGGGGCCATACCAGTGCTCGACCGATGAGGGCGACAGCACGTCGATCGCAAACGTCACCGTCAAGTTCAAGATGACGCCGACCACCGCCGCCGTGACCGCTGCAAGTGCGGCTTTCAAGCGGGGCTCGGCGTGCAGTTTTTCGACATACGGCGCGCCGACGAAGATCCACAAGAAGCACGGCGCGAATGTCGCCCAGGTCGTGACGATCGCGCCCATCACGCCCATCATCCACGGCTCGCCCCCGCCCTGGCGCATGGCCCCCAGAAACCCGACGAATTGCGTGACGAGGATCAGCGGACCCGGCGTCGTTTCCGCCAGGCCAAGCGCATCGACCATCTCGAGCTTGTCGACCCAGCCATACTCGCGCGGCACCGCCTCGCGCATGTAAGCGAGCACGGCGTAGGCGCCACCGAAGGTGACGATGGCAAGCTTGGAGAAGAATTTCGCGATCTCGACAAGGACATGATCGCGGCCCCAAATCGCGGCGACGCCGAGCAGCGGCACGATCCACACGGCGAGCCAGATGGCCGCCGTCCGCAGCGTATCGCCTAACGGAATGGGCGCAGAGGGCGCATCGGTCGAGGGCGCGGTGGCCGACAAACCGCGCCCGAATCCAATCATGGCCGCCGCCAGAACGATCACCGGGAACGGGACGGCGAAGAGGTAGATGGCGAGGAAGGCGACACCTGCCAGTCCCCATTCGAAATTGCCGCGCAGCGCGCGTTTGGCAATGCGCAGCAGCGCCTCGACCACGACGGCCAAGACGGCCGCTTTGACGCCCGTCAGCAACGCGATTGAAAACGGCAATTTGCCCCACGCCGCATAGAGCAGCGACAGCACGAGCATCATCGCCGCGCCCGGCAGCAAGAACAGCAAGCCGGCCGCCAAGCCCCCGCGCGTGCCGTGCAGTCGCCACCCGACATAGGTGGCGAGCTGCATGGCTTCCGGACCGGGCAACAGCGTGCAGAAGTTGAGCGCATTGAGATAGCGCCGCTCGTCGATCCAGCGCTTCTCGTCGACCAGGATGCGATGCATCAGGGCGATTTGTCCCGCCGGACCACCGAACGACAGCAGCCCGATCTTGGTCCAGACCCGTAGCGCCTCGGCAAAGGTCGGCGTCGGCGCGAGGCCCGTTGTATCCTGTTGCATCGCGATCCCTCAGACCTTGGCCGCCGGCCAGTTGTGCGTCTCGCCCGCAGCGAACTTGGCCCAAGCGTAGAGCGCATCATAGACCGCAAAGCCGCGCTCGAGAGCCACGTGATCCTCCGGCCCCGACAAGTGCGAAATGCCCAGCGAGATGGCGAGCAGTCCAGCGGCTTCCGGCGCCATGTCCATGCGGGCGGTATCAGCGCCGCGCACCACCGCCGCCACGCGATCGAGTGCTGGATCATGCAGGCCAAAGTCCTCGATCAGCGCATCGAACGAGGTGTTTTCTCCGCGATGGGTGAGCTCGACATTGGGCACGTCGAACGGGATTGCGTTCAATTCTTGCGACGCCAACACGACCTGATCGGGCGTGACATAGAAGAACTTCGCCGCCGGATCGAGAAAGCGCGCAATCAGCCAGGGGCACGCGATGCGATCGATCTTGGGCCGCACCCGCGTCACCCAGCGTGTGGCCCGACCCTCGCGATCCCCGACGCCCAGACGTTTGGCGACCGTGGGCAGACCCGCGTTCCGCCATCCGAGGTTGCCACCCTCCAGCGCCGCCGCATCGATGCCCCGCAGGCGCAACTCGGCGGCGGCGGCCTGACTGACCTTGAAGCCCTTGACGCAGACCGTGACCACGCGTTGACCATGCGGAATTTCATGCGCCCAGTCCTGCACCCGCTGGTGATCGCGCCACCGCGCGCCGGGGATCAACCGCTGCTCGACGTCGTAATCATCGCACCGGCACACGTCGAAAATCATCGGCGCATCGGGGCTACCGATGCGCGCGTAGAGGTCTCGTGCTGTAATTGTGAACTCACCCATCTCGGCGCTCCGCTATCGACGATCACATTGGATCGTCATCGGAGCAGCACTTGGGCGAGACGCCTGACGGGGCGGCTGCAACAGGCCCCGTAGCGGGAGTGTTTAGCGCGCGCGACGACGGGTGACAATATGAATTCGCCATGCGCCATGCGCTGGCGCGGTCGAGTGCAATTGAGCGACGCGCGCTTCCCTCGTAGGGCTACCCTAGCCCCCCGTCTGAAAGACAGCGGCCCTACTGTCGAGTTGCGCACTGCAGGGCGATGTCAGCGTTGGCCAAACGGTGAAAACCTGCTTGGATGCACGTCGACAGGCAATGAGGGGCGCGACATGGCGAACTTGGGGCTCGCGGGCAAAGTGGCCATCGTCACGGGCGCCGGATCGCGGGCGGAGGGGATCGGCAACGGACGCGCGGCGGCGATCCTGCTCGCTAGAGAGGGCGTTTCGGTGGCGCTGATCGATGCGGTGGTGCGCAATGCCGAAACCACCAAAGCGATGATCGACGCGGAGGGCGGCACCTCGCTGGTGGTCGAAGCCGATGTCGCCGTCGCCAAATCGTGCGAGGCCGCCGTCGCTGCGGTCGTGGCCGCCTGGGGACGCCTCGACATTCTCGTCAACAACGTCGGCGTCGGTGGGACTGGCGGCACTGCGGTCGACCTCGATCTCGAGGCCTGGGATCGTGACCTGCGCATCAACGTTACGTCGATGATGCTGATGGCCCGCTATGCGATCCCCCAGATGCGGCGGCAGAACGGCGGCGCGATCGTCAATATCGCTTCTGTGGCCGGATTGCGCGGCGGGCATGCAGGCCTTCTCTATCCGACCTCGAAAGGCGCCGTCGTCAACATGACGCGCGCCATGGCCGCCCATCACGGACCCGAAGGCATCCGGGTCAACTGCATCGCCCCCGGCATGGTCTACACGCCCATGGTATATTCGCGCGGCAATGGCCTGAGCGACGAGCTGCGCGAAAGTCGCCGCAAGCGCTCGCTGCTGCAGACCGAGGGCACCGGCTGGGATGTGGGCAACGGCGTCCTCTATCTCGTGTCCGACATGGCGCGGTGGGTGACGGGCGTCATTCATCCGATCGATGCGGGCGCCACGGCCGGCACGGTCGGCTCGCCCTCGCCGCCGCCCGACAAGTGACGATGAGCCCAAGACGGCCCGATTCAACGATTGCATCATGGAGCAACGAGATGACGACGGATCACACGCGGCAGGCCCAACCCGCAGGTGCGGCCCACCTGCTACGCACGACGTCACCGCAAATTCTGGGGCCCTTCTATCCCCTCGTGACACCCTCCAAAGGGGGCGACCTGACCCGCGTCGATGGTCGACCTGGCCGGGCTGCTGGCCAAGTGATCTACCTGGGCGGCCGGGTGCTCGACCGAACCGGATCGCCCGTCAGGAATGCCAAGTTGGAAATTTGGCAGGCCAATGCGCACGGTCGCTATTCCCATCCCAATGACGACAACCCCGCCCCCCTCGATCCGAGTTTCGAGGGGTTTGGCGTCGTCCACACCGACGACGATGGCGCCTACAGTTTGAAAACGATCAAGCCCGCCGCCTATCCGGCCGGACCGAACCGAATGCGCCCGGCCCATATTCACTTCGAGGTCTGGGGCAAGCGCGAGCGCCTCGTCACGCAAATGTATTTCGCCGGCGATCCCCATCACGATACGGACCGCTGGCTGCAATCCTCGATGGCGCAGTCGACGATCGTGATGCCGATCCTGGACCCGATACCCGGCATGGACGCCGACGCCCGGCGCGTCGTCTTCGACATCGTCCTGCAGCAGGGCTAGAGCGCGCCCGCGAACGGAACCGAGATGAGCATGTTCGAAGGCTTCGCCGATACGCCGGACGCCCGGCTCTGGTATTGGGACACGGGTGGCGTCGGCGAGGCCGTCGTGCTGTGCCACCCAGCCTCCCAAAGCTGCCAGATTTGGGAGCATCAGCGGCCCGTCTTCGTCGCTGCCGGCTATCGCGTCATCGCCTATTCGCGCCGCGGCCACTATCGCTCGGAGATGGGTTCGAGCCTGAGCGGAGGCACGACGGTCGGCGATCTGTCGAACCTCTTCGACCATCTGGGGCTTCGACAGGCGCACGTTCTGGGCGCGGCGGCCGGTGGCATCACCGTGACGGGATTTGCGGTGTCGTTTCCCGACCGGGTGCGATCGCTGATCCTTGCCGGGACCATCGTCGCGCCGGCAGAGAACGACTGGCGCGCGCTGTACGATCGCCTGGGGATTGCCGGCTTGCGCGGGATCGTGCCGACGGAATTCCTCGAGCTGGGGCCGACGTACCGCGCCACGAACCCGGACGGCACACGGCGGTTTTCGGAATTGGGCGAAGAGGCGACGTCGCGTGGTCCCTCCAAGCAACCGATCGGCGCCGACGTCCGGTGGGCCACCTTGGAAGCGATGCCCGTGCGCACATTGCTGCTGACCGGCGAAGCCGATCTCTACGCCCCGCCACCGCTCCAGGCCCTGGTCGCCACCCACATCCCCAACCACCACCTCGCCACCATCCCCCAATGCGGCCACGCTCCCTACTGGGAAACCCCCGACACGTTCAACGCGCTCGTGCTGGACTTCCTGGCGGGAGCAAAGGGGTAGACATTCGGCGGAGAGCGGCGACGCTGCACCCGTGAAGAGCGATCGTGAAGCCTATCGCGCCGTGCCCCGATCTCATGGATCACACATAGCCCTGTGTGCGACGCGCTTGCCCCCTGCCAACGCGTGCACCGGGCTTCTAGCGCAATAGGCCAAGCCGCACGAGCGCCCAGGTCGATCGAGTGACGCGGCGCCTCGCCCCATCACCCACCGAAACTTGCTTTCGCGCAGGTCTGCCATGGGCTAGCGTGCCGGCGATAATCAGCGTGACGGAGGAACACCAATGGATCTCGGTATCAGCGGCAGGACGGCGATTATTTGTGCGGCGTCGAAGGGGTTGGGCAAGGCGTGCGCGCTGCAGCTCGCGCGTGAGGGCGTCAACGTCGTCATCACGGCACGCACCAAGGCCGATCTCGAGGCGACGGCGGCGGAGATCGCCAAGGTTTCCAACGTCAAGGTAACGATCGTGCCGGGCGACGTGACGACCGATGAAGGCCGCGCGGCGATACTCTCCGCCTGCCCCAACCCCGACATTCTGATCACCAATGCAGGCGGCCCTCCTCCCGGCGACTTCAAGGACTTCTCGCTCGATGATTGGAGAAAGGCCGTCGAGTGGAACATGATCACGCCGATCGCGCTGATCAAAGCCACCGTCTACGGCATGATGGATCGCAAGTGGGGCCGCATCCTCAACATCACCAGCCAGTCGGTGAAAGCACCCATCGCCTCGCTCGAGTTGTCGAACGGCGCGCGCTCGGGCCTGACAGGCGCCGTCGCAGTGATGGCGCGCCGCGCCGTGCGCCACAACGTGACGATCAACAATATTCTGCCCGGCCCCTTCGACACCGACCGTCTGCGCGGCTCCACCGTGCGCATGGCTGAACTCAACAAAATCAGCTCGGAGGAAATGGCGAAAAAGCGCATGGCCGAGGTGCCCGCGGGACGGTTCGGGCGGCCCGACGAGTTCGGCGCAGCAGCAGCCTTCCTGGTGTCGAACCACACCGGCTTCATCACCGGCCAGAACATCCTCCTCGACGGCGGGATATTCCCGGGTTCGATGTGAGGGCCGGAGGTGTCTGGCTTCAGCCGGGCACCGTTGCTCTACCCCTATGTTCCGCGTCGCGTTTCAAATGGTGTCATCCTCGGGCTCGGCCCGAGGACCCATCGGGCTGCGGGGATGATGCGCGACATCGGGGGCCACGGGGCCAAGTTGCGCCTTTCATTCGTGCCGACCGAACAAGCGGATGAATGGGTCCTCGGAACACGTCCGAGGATGACAATTGAGGGGTTGCGCCCCACTGTTCGCGCGCATCCTCCGGGGAACCGTGAGTGTGGAGGACGCACGTGCCGCGCAAGGCGCTAGTCTGACGGCAGGCGCATCCCCCGATTACCTCTCCGCCAGCGCCTTCGCCGCGCGGCGCAGGTCGTGTTCGGCTGCCGCGATCGTTTCGCGGCGGGTGGTGAGCACCTGACGGTCCGTGTCCAGATCGCGCAGTCGCGCCTCGATCATGGCTTCGACGGCGGCGGGCGCTGGTCCGCCGGTCACCGTGCGCGAGGCGATGTTCTGGTCGGGGTCGAGCGCCCGGGTGACGGTGGCCGCATCGATGCCGAGCGGCGCCCCGAACAAGGCCATCGCGGCCCCATCGAGGTCCGCCGATGTGATCGCCGTTGCCGGCGCGCCGGCTTCGATGGCCTCGCGCACGATCCGGCCGACGATGTTGTGCGCCTTGCGAAACGATAGCCCCGTCTCGCGCACGATGACATCGGCAAGCTCCGTGGCCGTGCCGAAGCCGATGGCGGCCGCATGGCGCATCTTCGCAGGATTGACCGTGAGGGTATCGAGCACACCAGCCATCACGATGGCCGTCTGACGCAACCGCTCGAGCGCTTCGAGCGTGGGCACGTTGAGCGCCGTCACCCCGTCGTTGACGTCGCCGAACGAGGTGTTTTTCGATGTCGAGAGCACCATGGTCAGCGCGCCTGTAACGTGCGCGGCCGCCGATTTCGCATACTCGAGCGCCTGCGGGTTCTTCTTCTGCGGCATGATGCTGGAGGTGGACGAAAACTGATCGGCCAGTTCGATGAAGCCGAACTCCATGGTGTTCCAG
>JANOKV010000197.1:0-1847 GCA_031419415.1 Hyphomicrobiales bacterium
GGGTCAACAAGGTCGGTGGCCGGTCGGCGGCACCACGCTCGATGATGACCGGATACCGACCGGCCGACACCGTTCGTGCCCCGACCGGAACCTCTGCCCCCGTCATCGAGCGTAGCCCGTCCGCCGGCGACAGGAAACAGCGGGCCACAAGCGGGCGTGGGACAGTGCCCACCATCGTCGACCGGACCCTTCGGCGTCAGGCGGCAGATGACACGGTCGTCTCCCTGCGGGCCATCGGGTCGTATGTCGCCTCCAACTTTCCGATGTTCTCAGAGAGTTCGGCAGGAGAGCTTGGCGACATGCGGCTTGTTCGCGCCCAGGCGTGATCGAACAATGCCCCCGCTCCGTCAAGTGCACGGACCACGCGTAGACTGCCACGGTGCCTGCCGAGAGCGCAGATACTCATTCAGAATCTTTTGGGTTGCTGACGAGCCCCCCACTCAATACGGCGGGGAGCCAGGTGTTGGCATGATCCCTGCAATTGGGTTTATAGCGGCGCCGACAGCTGTCTAGCGAACAAGCGCAGAAATGCCGTTGGCACATTCAAAGAAAGGACAAATAGCAGTGATCGAGCTACGGAATTCCAATCGCCGACGCGTCCTGAAAGGGGCGACTGCGGCATTCAATAATAAATTCTCCACCCTCGACTGCCAAGTGCGGAACATCTCCGACACTGGCTGTCGTTTGCGAAGTGACAGGCCCCACTCATTTCCAGATACGTTCACGCTGATCATCCAGCTTGATGGCCTCGAAATGGACTGCCAAGTCGTGTGGCGCAGCAGCGCGGACCTTGGCGTGAGGTTCACAGCACCCATCAAGGCTAGTCAGCCGAAACGGTATCAAAATATTCAAGCTATTCGTCCAGCAGCGTAGCGACAATCAGAAAGTAATATTTGCCCCACGTTACCAAGAAAATCGACCGCGACAGGTATCCTCAGACGTTCTAGTCCAGCTCCTTCAATCTGTCGTCGGCGATCGCCGCCTCGATCACGTCGTCATCCGCAACCAGCCAAGCCGCACCGCGTTCGACCAGAATTTCAAGCTCGTCCGGCGTCAGGTCGGCCTTGGCGTTCTTGGCGAAGCCGTAGAGGAACACCGCCCGGTCGGCGACGCGAAGGGCCAGAGAACCGGAAAAACAATCGGCGCGATGATCAGCAAGCAAGCGGTAGCGGTGCATCACCGAATGGGAATGTGCCCACCATCGTCGATCGGACCGCGCCCTAGTCGGCGTCAGGCGGCACAGGAAACGAGCGCGCCCCTGCGCGCGATCAACTCGTACGCAGCCTCCAGCTTCCCGATCTTCTCGGCGAATTCGGCATTCAGCTTGGCGGCATGGGCATTGGCTTCAATCAAGTCGTGACGGCGCGATTGCAACTCCAGCATATTTTGTATGCGAACGATGAGTTCGACCCGATCGATGGGCTTGTTCAGGAAGTCTGTTGCACCAGCCTTAAGAGCTTGATGGAGTGTCTCCTTCCGCTCGTCCCAGGTCACGATAATGACGGGCACGTCCCGCAACCGGTCGTCGCCGCGAAATTGACGGATAAACTCGGTGCCGTTCATCCCAGGCATCAAGAAATCGAGCAGAACGAGGGCGGGGTCGTGCTCTTTGCACCATGCCAACGCCTGGGTCGGATCCGAAAATATCACCGCGTCGACATCCAGAGACCTCAGGTAACCCCTGATCAGCAGCGCATTCGACACGACGTCATCGATGATCACAATCTTGGTCATTTGTTCGCCTATGGGTTCATGCGATCAATTTGATTCGCGCTCGGGTTTCCTCAAGCGCCCGTTCGAGTGGCGCAACGTCGCGTGCAACGGCCTCGATGTCCGATGAGGTGCGC
>JANOKV010000198.1:0-14738 GCA_031419415.1 Hyphomicrobiales bacterium
CATCGGGTGTCTCCTCGCTGGAATGGTCTGTCGATTATTTGCCGGTGTCAGGCCAAAGGCCAGACACCTGGGTCGTGCTTCAATGCGCGGCTTCCCAGTTGTCGGCGGCTTTGGCGTCGACGCGGATGGGAACGGAGAACTGGACGGCGGGTTCAGCAGCTTTTTCCATGACGGACCGCACCACGGGCACGGCCTTTTCGATCTCCGCCTCGCGAACTTCGAAGACGAGTTCGTCGTGCACTTGCAGCAGCATGGTCGTCGCCTCGAGTTTGGCCGACGCGAGCGCGGCCGGCATGCGGATCATGGCGCGCCGGATGATGTCGGCCGCCGAGCCCTGGATGGGGGCGTTGATGGCTGCACGCTCGAGAAAGCCGCGCATCGACGGGTTCTTGGTGTTGATCTCGGGATAGTGAATGCGCCGGCCAAACATAGTTTCGACATAGCCGTGCTCGTGTGCGTAGGTTTTGGTGCGCTCCATGTAGTCGCGAATGCCGGGGAAGCGCTTGAAATACGTGGCGATGTAGTCGCCAGCCTCTTGCCGCGAGATACCGAGCTGCGCCGCCAGTCCGAATGCGGAGATGCCGTAGATGATGCCGAAGTTGATCGCTTTGGCGCGGCGGCGCACGTCGCCGGGCATGCCTTCGATCGGCACGCCGAACATTTCCGAGGCGGTCATGGCGTGAATGTCGAGGCCATCGGCGAACGCTTGCTTGAGCTGGGGAATGTCGGCGATGTGAGCGAGCACGCGCAGCTCGATCTGCGAATAGTCGGCCGATATGAGTTTGGCGCCTTTTTCCGCGATGAAGGCTGTGCGGATTTCACGCCCCTCCTTCGTGCGGATGGGAATGTTCTGCAAATTGGGATCGGTCGACGCGAGACGCCCCGTCGTCGTGGAGGCCAGTGCATAGGAGGTGTGGATGCGCCCGGTAGCGGGATCGATGTGCTCGGGCAGAGAGTCCGTATAGGTGGATTTCAGCTTCGACAGTTGCCGCCACTCGAGCATCGTGTTGATCAGGCGGCGCGCATCGTCGGGCAATTCTTCGTTTGCGGCGAGATCATCGAGCAAGCCGGCACGCGTCTCCCATTGGCCGTTCTTGGTGCGCTTGCCTCCGGGAAGTTTCAGGTGATCGAATAGCAACTCGCCGAGCTGGCGCGGCGAGCCCAAATTGAATTTGCGGCCTCCGACCAGCGATTGGACCTCCTCGTCGAGGCGCGCGATCGATTGCGCGAAACTCGACGACAGGCGCGACAGGATCGCGCGATCGACCTTGATGCCCGCCCGCTCCATATCGCTGATGACGCCGATCAGCGGCCGGTCGAGCGTCTCATAGACCGTGGTGACGCGCTCGGCTGCGAGCCTGGGCTTCAACGTCAGCCAGAGCCGCAAGGTTACGTCGGCATCTTCGGCAGCGTATTCCGTGGCCTTGTCGATCGGCACGCCGGCAAAGGTCTTGTCGCCTTTCTTCGCACCGGGCGCGTGGGCGATCACCTGATCGAACGAGATGCACACGTGGCCCAGGTGGCGCTCGGCGAGTGGGTCGAGACCGTGCGCGCTGCGGCCGGCATCCAGCGCGTAGGACATGAGCTGCGTGTCGTCGACGGGGGCGATGCGGATGCCGTGGCCACGCATCACTGACGCGTCGTATTTCATGTTGTGGCCAATTTTCAGCACGGACCGATCTTCAAGCAGCCGCTTCAGGATGGGAAGCGCGTCGCGGAGTGCGATCTGACCGGGCGCCAAGCCGCCCCCTCCGCCGAAGAGATCGCCATTCCCGCTCGCGTGGGCGAGCGGCACGTAGCAGGCGCGGCCGGGCTGTGTCGCGAGCGAAAAGCCCACCAGATCGGCCCGCATCGGATCGAGGCCCGTCGTCTCCGTATCGAAGGCGACGCGGCCGCACGACACCGCTTCCGACACCCAGGCCTCGAGGCGCGCGATGTCGCGCACGGTTTCATATGTCGAGCGATCGATGGCAGGCGTTCGGGCCAGCGCGTGGCCGTAGGCGACAGCGGCATGCGGGGTGCCCTGTGTCGACGTCGCGCCTGCAACCACTTGCTCGACTGCACTGCTGCTGTCGGAACCTGCTCCAGACCGTTCACCCGACCGTGCAACCGGCGCTTTCCATTCGCGCGCGGGAACGCTGGACCCCACCGAGCGATCGAGCGGGGCGGGCACGTCCACGCCCAGACCTTCCGCCATGCGCTTGGTCAGTGTGTTGAATTCCATCTCCCGCATGAAATCGAGCAGGGGGCCAGCCAATGGCTCCTGCAATCCGGTCTGCTCGATCGCAACCAAGACCGGCACGTCGTCTTTGAGGCGCACGAGTTCGCGCGAGATGCGGGCCTGCTCGGCGAACTCGATCAGCTTTTCGCGGCGTTTGGGCTGTTTGATTTCGCCGGCCCGGGCCAGCAGCGTATCGAGATCGCCATACTCTTTGATCAGTTCGGCTGCCGTCTTGACGCCAATTCCAGGCACGCCGGGGACATTGTCGACCGCGTCACCCGCCAGCGATTGCACGTCGACGACGAAGGCTGGCTCGACGCCGAATTTCTCGATGACCTCCTCGCGGCCGATGGTCTTGTTCTTCATCGTATCGAGCATGACGACGCCGGGCACGATGAGCTGCATCAGGTCTTTGTCGGAAGAGACGATCGTCACGTCCCCGCCCAGCGCAATGGCCTGCTTGGCGTAGGTGGCGATCAGGTCGTCCGCCTCGAAGCCATTTTGCTCGATGCAGGCGATGTTGAAGGCCTTCACTGCGTCGCGGATCAGGGGGAACTGGGGGATCAGCTCATCGGGCGCGGGCGGGCGGTTGGCTTTGTAGTCCTTGAAGATGGCGTTGCGATAATTGTCGCGCGTGGCGTCGAAAATGACGGCGATGTGGGTGGGGCCGCGCCCAGCCTTGGCGTCTTGCATCAACTTCCACAACATGGCGCAGAAGCCGTGTACGGCTCCGACGGGGAGCCCATCCGACGGCCGTGTCAGCGGTGGCAGGGCGTGGAAGGCGCGAAAAATATAACCCGACCCGTCGACGAGGTAGACATGGCTGCCCTTCGTCACGGGGAGGGGGTCTCCGGCGGGGACGGAATTTCGCTCGCCGTTGGGGCTCTGGCTGGTTTCGCTCATAGACCGAGTATAGCAGGGCTACGGCCGGCTGCGACCGGAACGATGAGCGCAGGTCATGCGCACTCTGCTTCGTCCCGAATCGCGAGTGTGCGACACTCCCGCTTCACGCGCAGTCGAGCTTGTCGTGCTGCGGGTGGCGGAACGAAAGCTCATGCCCCGCGCGCCGGACCCGTTTCCCCTCACGGCTGCCGACCTGATCGGGCGGTTTCTCGAGATGTTGGCCGCTGAGCGGGGCGCCGCCAAGAACACGCTCGACGCCTACCGACGCGATCTGACCGACCTCGCCACCCATTTGACCGGGTCGGGCGTCGCGCTGGCCGAAGCGACGGCGCGCGACATTGCCGATTATCAACGCCATTGCGCCGAAGCGGGTCTCGCCACGACCTCGCGCGCGCGCCGGCTGTCCGCCATACGGCAGCTCTTTCGATTCCTGGCCAACGAGGGAATGATCGCAGATGATCCCGCGCACGGTATTGCGGGGCCCCGCCGCGAGCGACCTCTGCCCAAGACGCTATCGGTTGCAGAAGTCGATCGATTGCTGTCGGCGGCCCAAGCGGCGATCCAGGGCACGCACGGCCGTGAGCGGGTGCGGGCGCTCAGGTTGCATGCGCTGCTCGAGGTGCTCTATGCCACCGGCATGCGGGTGAGCGAGCTGGTGGCCCTGCCGCGCAATGTGCTGACCGGCGACGATCGCGTGTTGACGATCACCGGCAAGGGCCGCCGCGTCCGGATGGTGCCGCTCAATCCACCCGCACGCGCGGCACTGGACCGTTACCTCGCGGTCGGCACAGACCCTGAAGACGCAGTGGCGCCCATGCTGGCGACGCGCTGGCTGTTTCCCTCCCGGGGCGTAGAAGGCCATCTCACGCGTCAACATCTGGGCCTCGAGTTGAAAGCGCTCGCCGAAACTGCCGGCCTCGACCCCGAACGCGTTTCGCCGCACGTGCTGCGGCACGCCTTCGCCAGCCACCTCCTGGATCGGGGGGCGGACTTGAGAACAGTCCAGCAACTTCTGGGGCACGCGGACATTTCCACGACCGAAATATACACGCACGTTCTGGAGGAACGCCTGAAACAGGTCGTCTTCGAGCGCCATCCACTGGCCCGCACCCGGCTCGATGATTGAGGTCGCGCTGTGATTGGAGATTTCGGTGGCGGCGCAGCGTTGTTCAATGGATCGGTAACGGGGCGCAGGCTACATTCGGGTTATGGCGCACGATACACCTTATGTTCACGAGGTTCCTTTTCCCGGATGGATTAGGCCCATTTTCTGCGCGCTGGCCGCCATTCCGCTGATCATGGGACCCGTTGAACTTTGGCGCGGGGTGTGGCCGCCAACCTGGATATCGCCCCTGTTTGCGCTGGTTATGTTTGCCGCCCTGGGTGCGGGAGCCGGGCTCCTTTGGATAGGTCTTGCAACGCCGGCCTGCATTTACCGTTTTCGTCGGGGCGCGTTCGAAGTCGAGGAACGCTGGCCTTGGGGCCGGAAACTGACGTCCCTACCGGCGACCGAAATCATGCGTATTGCAGTGCAGCGCATCGAAGGTTCTGATGGCAGCCCAGACTCGTATCGAGTGATGATCGCGACGGTGGGCGACAGAGAATTCGCGTCTCGGCGCTATCGAACCGCCACCGAAGCGCAAGCCGAAGCGGCTCGGTTTCGAAAGGCGCTGGGCATTTGAAGTGGTTGTGATCGAACTGGCATCCGCCAGCAACGGAGAGAGACGACGATTGAGGCGGGACGACCGGCCGAATTAACCGATTCCGTCGGGATATCATCGGGCTGGCGCTTGACTCGTAGGCCGTGCGACACGAATGTCCGCCGCAGCCGCCACTGTCGGCGGGATGAGCGGCCGCTGAGCTGGCAGTCGCTCGACCGGAAGGCCCGAGCATGCGCACCTACATCGAATTCGAAAAACCGATCGCCGAGCTCGAGAGCAAGGTCGCAGAGCTGCGCTCGCTCAACCAGGATGCGGGCAACAACGTATCGGTCGGCGACGAAATCGCCACGCTGGAGCAGAAGGCGCGCCAGCTCCTGTCCGAAACCTACGCCAAGCTGACGCCATGGCAGAAGACCCAAGTCGCCCGCCATCCGGAGCGGCCGCACTGCCTGGATTACATCGAGACCCTAATCAAAGATTTCAGTCCCCTTGCCGGAGATCGCTACTTCGCCGAGGACGAGGCCATCATGGGAGGGCCCGGAACCTTCCGGGGGCGTAGCGTGATGATCATCGGTCATGAGAAAGGCCACGATACGGAAAGCCGCATTCGCCACAATTTCGGCATGGCCCGCCCGGAGGGGTATCGCAAGGCCGTGCGCTTGATGGACATGGCCGACAAGTTCGGCATGCCAGTGATCACGCTGGTCGATACGGCTGGCGCTTATCCCGGCGTCGGCGCCGAAGAACGCGGACAAGCCGAAGCTATCGCCCGCTCGACGGACCGCTGCCTGTCGCTCACGGTGCCGCTCATCACGGTCGTCATCGGCGAAGGCGGTTCGGGTGGCGCGGTGGCCATCGCCTCGGCCAGCCGCATTCTGATGCTGGAGCACTCGATTTATACCGTGGCCTCGCCCGAAGCCGCAGCATCGATCCTATGGCGGGATTCGGCGCGCGCCATCGACGCCGCGACCAGCATGAAGATCACGGCGCAAGACCTGCTCGGCCTGGGCGTCATCGACGACATCATCCCCGAGCCCGTGGGCGGCGCGCACCGCGACAAGCAAGCCACCATCGAACGCACGGGGGCAGCCATCGAGCGCGCGCTCACCGAATTCGATGGGATGGGGCCGGACGATATTCGCCGCCAGCGCCACGACCGTTTCCTCGAGATCGGGCGCAGCTTGTAAAAGCCCCGCACTCTGTACATCGAGAGCCGACCTCCTTTCTAAATCGTGCCGGCTCGATCCGCGGTCGTAGCTTGCATCGTCTGGCGTTCGATTTCGGCATTCATTTCCGCGCCGAGCAGGATGATCGCCGTCGAGAACCACATCCAAATCATGAACACCACAACAGCGCCCAGCGAACCGTGCGTTTCATCGTAATTGCGGATGCTGGACACGTACCACGAAAAGATCAGCGAAAAAGCAAACCAGCCGATCACCGCAGCACCGCTGCCCCACGTGATCCATCTCCACATCGGACGCGACCGGCTCGGCGCGTAACGATAGAGTACCGCGACCACGACGAGCACGAGCGCCATTAGAACTGGCCAGCGTGCAATGCGCGCCAGGATGGTGGTCATGGGGGCCAGTCCGATGGCGTCGAGCACTACGGGAGCGAAGGCCACCCCAGCGAGAACGATGCTGGAATAGACCATCGCACCGACCGTAAACATCAACGCCAGGCCGTTGAGACGCAAAAAGCTGCGTCTTTCTTCTTCTTCGTAGGCGATGTTGAGCGCCCGGATGATGGCCCTAACGGCTGCCAAGGCGCTCCACATCGAGATGACCGTGCTCGACAGGAAAGCGACGCGCAGGGCTCCGCGCTCGCGCACTGTCACCCGTTCGAGTTGATCGCGCACGATCGCCAGGAGGCGCTCCGGCATGAAAGCGGACACTCTTTGCACCTGGCGTTCGATCTCGCCGGGCTCGAAAAACAGGCCGTAGAACGTCATGAACGCGGCCAAAGCCGGCACAATGGCCAGCAATCCGTAGAAAGTGACGCCGGCGGCGACCAGCAAGATGCCGTTTTTTCCCGAGCGCGCGATCGTCCGACGACCGATGTCCCACCACCCGAGCGCTGGTATGTCCCCGGGTGAGGCGGCCATCTGGCCGCGATCTACCCCATCGGCAAGGCCATCCTGTTTCGACATTCGCCACCTGTTGCGCTTCGCTTCCTCAACGCGGGCGACGACGACCTGTTCCTGGCGACCAGTTGGCGGGCTCCGTTCAGCGCTCAGGCCTCGTGAGCCTTTCCGGACGTGCCGGTTCGCGCTATATGCCAGCGATGACAATCGTCCTCGACACCACACATGTGCGCGACACGGCACCGGCCAACTTCTCGGCGGGGCCGAGTGTCCCTCCCACGCTTGCCGGATTGGGGCGGGACGAACTGCGCGCGGCGCTGGCGGCCATCGGCGTGCCGGAAAAGCAGCTCCGTATGCGCGTCGACCAGCTCTGTAGCTGGCTCTATGTGCGAGGCGTGTCCTCTTTCGACGCCATGTCGGATGTCTCCAAGGACTTGCGCGGACGGCTGTCGGCTGCCTACACGCTCGACCGGCCCGAGATCGTGTCCGAGCAAATTTCGGTCGACGGCACGCGCAAATGGCTGCTGCGGTTGCCCAAGCGCGGCCATGATGTGCGCGCGCCCGAGATCGAAACCGTTTACATCCCCGAGTCCGATCGCGGCACCCTGTGCATTTCGAGCCAAGTCGGCTGCACGCTCACCTGCTCGTTCTGCCATACCGGCACGCAGCGCCTCGTGCGCAACCTGGAAATCCAGGAAATCGTCGGCCAGATTCTCGTCGCGCGCGATCGCATCGGCGACTGGCCGGGCGCCGTGCCGCCCGCCGACAGCACGCTGCTGCCGATAACCGACCGCAAGATCACCAACATCGTGCTGATGGGCATGGGCGAGCCGCTCTATAATTTCGACGCTGTTCGCGGCGCCATGGAGTTGGCGGCCGATGGCGACGGCCTCGCCGTCTCCCGTCGACGCATCACGCTTTCGACGTCCGGTGTCGTGCCGGAAATCCCGCGCTGGGGAGCTGAAGCCGGCACGATGCTGGCCATCTCGCTGCATGCCACCCGCGACGACCTGCGCAACGAGCTGGTCCCCATCAACAAGCGCTATCCGATCGCGCAACTGCTCGAAGCGTGCCGCCAGTATCCGGGGTTATCCAATGCGCGGCGAATCACGTTCGAGTACGTCATGCTGAAGGGTGTCAACGACAGCTTGGCGGAGGCGCGCGCGCTCGTCAAAATGCTGGCCGGAATCCCCGCCAAGATCAATCTCATCCCGTTCAATCCGTGGCCCGGATCGACCTATGAATGCTCCGACTGGGGGCAGATCGAAGCGTTCGCCGATGTCGTCAATCGCGCCGGCTATGCCAGTCCGGTGCGCACCCCGCGCGGACGCGATATCCTCGCCGCGTGCGGCCAACTGCGCTCTGAAAGCGCCAAGTTGCGCGCCAGTGAACGCGTTGGAACTACGCCCGCACAATCGCCACACGACATTCCACTCGCCGAAGCCGACGCGCACGTCGAACACGGCTGACGCCATGGTGGCTCGCTTCGTAGGCCGGCTGATCCTCGTGCCGTTGGGCTTTGTGCTCGCCGCCATAGCCGCTAGCGCGGTGGTCGCCACGCTTGGACTGGAACGCGCGACGCACGCCGTCCATGGCCGCGATATCGATGTCGATCGGCTCGTCACTTTCGCATTTTACGCCCATGACCTCGCAGCCGCCGCGACGATCATCCCGGCACTGCTCGTGATCATTGTCGGCGAAGTGGCGAGAATCCGCTCGTGGATCTATTACATCGTGGGCGGTGGGATGGCCCTCCTCGCCCTGCCCCTGCTGGCGCGATTGGGGCAACATGCGGGCGACCTGGCGCACGTTGGCCCTGTTTGGCAGGTGCTCGCCACGGCGGGCTTTGCCGGCGGTCTCGTCTATTGGGTGATCGCCGGGCGACGTGCGTGACCCAGGCTGAATGAGCGTTCGAGGCGTATGGGAGCCAGTGCCATGGGGGGATCGATGAGGCGGGCGCTGCGCGTGCTGGTCGGATTTGGGGTGGGATGTCTGATCGGCGCCTACACGGCGCTGTTATTCGCGATCACGCCGGCCGAACTCACCGCCCTACCCTGGGACGCTGCCGTCGATCGCATCGGGTGGATCGCAGATGCCGGTTGGAAACTGGCGTTTCTGGTCGCGCTGTTTTCCTTGCCCATCGGCAGCTTGGCGATCGTGATCGGTGAGCGGCGCTCGATCCGAAGAGGGACGTATTATGCCGTCACGGGTCTCACCATTGGGCTCGTTGGATACGTCGCCCAAGCGAGCGGCGTACTCCTTGCGACGCCGATGGTCGCGGTCGCCTATTCCGTGGTCGCCTATGCGACGACGGGGGCCATAGCCGGATCGGTTTATTGGATGATTGCCGGTCGCAAGGCGGGCAGCGCCTCGGCGGGCGCGTCGATCAGAACTGTTTAGCCGGCACGTGCACGACAAGGCCATCGAGCGCCGCTGTCACCTTGACTTGGCACGACAGCCGACTCGTCTCGCGCACATCGAACGCGAAATCGAGCATGTCTTCTTCCATCTCCTCGGGCTTGCCGACCCGTTCGCGCCACGCATCGTCGACGTAGACGTGACAGGTGGCGCAGGCGCACGCGCCGCCACACTCGGCCTCGATGCCCGAGATGAGGTTCTTCTTGGCGACTTCCATAACGGTGAGACCGACTTCGCCGTCGACGGCCTGTTGCGTGCCGTCGGTTTGAATGAAGGTGATCTTGGCCATCGGGAGCGCGCTTTCTGACGGATGTCCATGGCGACCCGAACGAGGTGCGATGGCGAGCGGATTGGACGCGCGCCCACCATTGAACAGCTCATGACGGCCTACGCAGTCGGGATTTAACGCTGCCGCCCAATCCGCACAAGCCGCACACTCGGAGGCGGAAGGTCGCGGCCGGGACCTGCGCCAGTGCTCAAGAGGGCGACCCGCTTCGGCCCATATCGGCGATGTAACGTGTGGTCTCACCCAGCGCAATACCCAGGGCGTCAAGCACGGCCGTCCGGATTATCGGGCTATCACCATTCATCGTTTCGGCCGACGTCGCCAGGTTGGCAACCTCCCACGCGCCGACGGCTCTGGCTGAGCCCTTGAGGCCGTGCGCGGCTTCCTTCCATTCCTGGCGCGTCTGGGCAACGGCCATTTCTCCCAGATTTTTGGCGGCCTGCCCCGAGAATAGATCGAGAACCTCGAGTTCCAGCGCCCGATCACCCAAGGTATACCGCGCAAGGTGGGCCCGATCGATCGGAGCAGTCGCCTCGACCGCTTGATCCGCGTGGCGTTCCCCCACAATTGCGACGTGTTGCCCGATCATCTCGACACTTCCGATCTGAGTGAAAAAACCCAACCTGGGGTCGCGTCTAGACGATACTCGTTGATCGATCTTCCATAAGGTCGTGTAAAGATCATCAGTCCCACTGTCCGAAAGGTGAGAAAAGTCCCTTTGATCGTTCTTCGTTTTGCCTCAAAATTTACGTAACGGCAGTCGAGGGAACGTCAACTGGGGGCTACCGGCATGAAATGCGAGGGAAAACAAAAAATGAGTGGCCGCCCAACTTTGAGCCGGTCATGAAATAGGTTAGTGTGCTGGCAACCATGTAGGGGGGAGCGGCGCAGTCAGCGCCGCCGGGGTTCGGGCCATTTATGGCGCAAGAGACGACGAGTAAACAACCGGCTGATTCCGCTTCGGATTCCACGGCTAGGGCTTTGGATTTCGATGGCGCGCGCCCGCCGTCGCTCGGGGGCTTGAAGTCTGGTCCGGCCAATGGCCCGCCACCTCTCCCGGAGGGCATGACGCCGTTTCGTTCGCCTGCTGGACCTCCGCCTCCGCCTCATTATTCCGCAAATGCAGCGCCTCCCCCCCCTCGTGGCGGACCGGGCGACGCCGCTGGACCAGGCGGCCTGGGACCGTCCGGCGCGAACCCCTCGAGCCGCCCTGGGGCGCCCGGCGAAGCGTCCGGGCCGGGCCAGTCCCAGTCGGGCCGCCGCACCGCCAAACGCCGTCCGGCTGGCGCGGCACGCCCCGGAGCCGCCGCCAACGACGACGCGCCTTCGATCGGTGGTCTGATCTTCGCGCTGCACCAGAAGCCCTCGCGCCGACCGTTGGAATTCGCAGCCATTGGCAGCGTCGTTTGGGGTCTGGTCAGCATTCTGCTCGGCTGGGCCATGCTCGCGCCGGAGTTGCAGCGCGCACCCACATTCATGGAGATGCTGTCGCGACCGACCGCGATCACACTCGCGGCGACCATCCTGATCCCCATTGCGTTGTTCTGGTTCATGGCGATCCTCTCCTGGCGCGCTCAGGAATTGCGCCTGATGTCCTCGGCCATGACAGAGGTGGCCATTCGGCTCGCCGAACCCGACAGAATGGCGGAACAGCAGATCGCATCGGTCGGCCAAGCCGTTCGTCGCCAAGTCTCGTTCATGGACGAAGCCGTCTCGCGCACGCTCGGACGCGCAGGCGAAATCGAAGCACTGGTGCACAACGAAGTCGCGAGCCTCGAGCGCTCTTATGGGCACAACGAGCAGCGCATCCGCGGCCTCCTCCTGGAACTCTCGGGCGAACGCAACGCTCTGCTCAACACGAGCGAACGGGTCAACATCGCCTTGCGCGAAGTGAGCAGCGAAATTCCGGGCCTGATCGACAAGCTCGGCGCCCAGCAAGTCAAACTCGCCAAATTCATCGAGGACGCCGGCCAGAACCTGGTGTCACTGGAAACCTCTATCGCAGCCAACGCCACGCATCTGGCGGAGACGGTCGGTGCGCGAACGCATGAGCTCGATACCGTGCTGACGGATCGCGCCGGGCAAATTGCCGGGCTCTTGAGCGACGGCACCCAACGCATCGAGACCGCCCTGTCGACACAGTCGCAAGACGTGCACGCGCTATTGGTGGGTCGGGCGGAAGAAATCCAGGGCCTCTTCAACTCGTTCTCCGGCGGTCTCGACAAGACCTTGGGGGCGCGCACGGAAGGCCTGCAAGCCGTCCTCGAGGAATACACCCGCGCGCTCGATGCCGCGCTCACCAATCGCCAGGAAGCGCTCGGTGGCTTGCTCGCCAAGCGCGAACAAACGCTCGACGGCATGCTCTCGAACCGCCAACAGTCGTTCGAATCGCAACTCATCGACCGTACGCGCGCGCTGGACGAGGCGTTCTCGGAGCGGCTGAAGCTGTTCGACGATTCGATCGTGCGCTCCACCATCGCCGTCGACAGCATGGTCGCCGACAAGGCCCGCGCCCTGTCCAGCGCCATGGAAACCCACGCCAAGGAAATCGGCGCCGTTCTGGGCCGCCAAGCCGGCGATCTCGACGAACAGCTCATGCACGGCGTCAACGCCGTCCGGCGGGCGAGCGAGAACGTCACGCGCCAGTCGGTCAAGGCGATCGAGGGGCTTGCCAACCAGGCCGACCTGCTCAAGAACGTGTCGGAAAATCTGGTCAATCAGATCTCGAGCGTCACCGACCGATTCGACTCCCAGGGTCGTACGATCATGAATGCGGCCAACGCCCTCGAGACGGCCAATTTCCGCATCGACAAGACGTTGCAGAACCGCCAGCAGGAACTGTCGGGCACCCTCGAACAGCTCTCCACCCGGACCGCTGAAATCGACAACGTCATGCGCGGCTACTCGACCAGCCTCGAAGGCACATTCACGCATGCCGAAGAGCGCGCGCGCAGCGTCGGCGATCAGCTCTCGCGCTCGGCGGAAGAACGCGCCAGCGTCATGCGTGGCGAACTCGAGCGTCTGCAAGCCCTGAGCACGGGCGAGTCCGAACGATCTCTGGCCGAGCTGCGCATCAGGTATTCGAACGTCGCTCGGGAGGTCAACGAGGAATTCGGATCGCTGACCTCACGCTTCTCCGATAGCTCCGACGAGATGCGCCGGCGGGCGCAGAGCACGTTGAGCGAAATCTAAATGGAGCAATCCCGCCTGCGCGAAAAAATATCGACGCTGCCCGACGTCACGCGGGCCAGCGCCGACAGTATGCGCGCCTCGCTTCAAGACCAACTGAGGGCGCTCGAGCAGCTTTCCTCACTGTCCAACCGCGAAGCGCAGCGCAACGATATTTCTGCGCCGATGACGCTGATGCCGACCGAGACCGCAGCACAGCAGCCCCCCGGCCGCTCGATCTCGTCCCTGACCCAGACGCTGGCCAACGAGATGTCCACGCGCAGTCGGGCATCTCAACCACCGCCGGGGCAATCGCCATCTCCATCGCCAACCCAGCTCCAGTACAAAACCAATGTGCCGCCACCATCTGGCGCACCCCCATCTCACGGTCAGCTACAACCAGCCGGCATGCCGCCTCAGCAGCAGGGTGGCATGGTCGACCCGGGACGCGACCCCTGGACGTTCGGTGATCTACTCGCGCGCGCCTCGAAGGAAGAAGACGTAGCGCCGGCTTCGGACAGCGCCATCGACATTCACGCCATCGCCCGCGCGCTCGACGCGACGACTGCGGCCGCGATCTGGTCGCGGTTTCGCGCCGGTCAACGCGGGCTGATGGTGCGCAGCATTTATTCACCCGATGGCCGCGTCGCCTTCGACGAAGTGCAGCGCCGCTACAAGACCGACGCCACCGTCCAGCAATCGGTCGACCGATACATGGGCGATTTCGAAAACGTCCTGCGCGACGCCGATCAACGCGACCCCAATGGCCGAATGGCGCAGTCCTATATCGTCATGGACCAAGGCCGCGTCTATCTCTTCTTGGCCCACGCCAGCGGCCGTCTGGTGTAGGCCAGCAGGGGGGCAGAGCGGTTTCCATGTCGGGTCGCACTGCGACTGACGCAACTCACGTGAAAAGTGCGCTAGAGCTCTTTCCACTTGATGTGAATCGCAAACGCACTACGGGCGGCGTAGGTTGGGTCAAGGCCACTGGCCGCGACCCAACATTTCCCGGCACACCGTGGATGTTGGGTCGCGCTGCGCTTGACCCAACCTACATGGAACATGCGCTAGCCGTCGTGCTCGACGGTCACCACCACGCTTCCCCGCTTGCGCCGGGTTTCGACGTAGGCGTGCGCCTGGGCCATCTGCGCAAACGTATAGCGCCGGTCGATGACCGGCCGCAGCACACCGGCCTGCGCCAGATCGGCGAGTTGGCGCACGTCTTCCAGCCGTTCTTCCGCAGGACCGAAGATCACGCGCTGGCTGCTGGTCAGGGGCGCCCAGACGGCGGCCAGCATTTCGGGCAACCCACCGGCAATCGCCAGCAGTCGCCCCTTTTCCGCGAGTACGGGTTTGCACCGAGCAAATGACATGTCCCCAACAGTATCAGCGATGACGTCGTAGGTGTCGCCACGCGCGCTAAACTCCTCTTTGGAATAGTCGATGACCTGATCGGCGCCCAGCGAGGCGACCAGATCGAGATTGGCTGTGCTGGTCACGCCCGCCACCTCGGCCCCGAAATGTTTGGCGAGTTGCACCAGGGCCGAGCCCACGCCACCCGACGCGCCGATCACCAGCACTTTATCGCCAGGTTTTATATTGGCTTTGCGCAGAAAATGCAGCGCTGTCGTACCTCCAAACGAGAGCGACGCCGCATCCTCGAACGATAGATTTTCTGGCTTGCGCACGACAGGGCCATCTTCGGCCACCGCGCGGTACTGCGCATGACAACCCATCTTCCCACCAGGAAAAGCGAACACCGCATCACCCGGCTTGAATTGCGTTACATCTTTGCCGACCGCCGCGACCACCCCCGCCAATTCGGTGCCCAGTATCGGCTGCCTCGGCCGCGCGAGCCCCATGGCAAGGCGTGCAATGAACCCTAATCCCCTCGGCACATCCAGCGTCCGCACGCGCCAGTCGCCGGCCGTCACGGTCGTTGCGTAAATTTTGATGAGAACTTCATTGGCCTTCGGCGTGGGTGTTGCCACATCC
>JANOKV010000199.1:0-3578 GCA_031419415.1 Hyphomicrobiales bacterium
TGGTCGACGCAGGCCTGATCTTCATCGGGCCATCGGCCGACGCCATGCGCGCACTCGGGGGCAAAGCCGCCGCCAAAGACATCGCGATCAAAGCGGGCGTTCCCGTCGTGCCCGGCTATCAAGGCGGCAAGCAGGACGCCAAAGCGCTCACGGCCGAAGCCGAGAAGATCGGCTTTCCCGTCATGATCAAAGCCGTGGCGGGGGGTGGTGGTCGCGGCATGCGCCGCGTCGATAGCGGCGCGGAACTGCCCGAACTGCTCGCGTCGGCGCAACGGGAAGCCCAAGGCGCGTTCGGCAATGCGCAGGTCCTCATCGAAAAACTCGTCGAGCGGCCGCGCCACATCGAGGTGCAGGTGTTCGGCGACAGTCACGGCAACGTCGTGCATCTGTTCGAGCGCGACTGCACGCTGCAACGGCGCAACCAGAAGGTCATCGAGGAAGCCCCCGCACCCGGCATGAGCGACGACTTGCGCGCCCACATGTGCACGGCAGCCGTGGATCTCGCGTTGGCGGTGGGCTACGAGGGCGCGGGCACGGTGGAGTTTCTGGTCGAGGGCGGCACGCTGGGCCCCGACGCGCGCTGGTACTTCATCGAGATGAACACGCGGTTGCAAGTCGAGCATCCGGTCACCGAGGAAATCACCGGCCTCGACCTCGTCGAATGGCAGATCCGCGTGGCCGGCGGCGAGACGTTGCCCCTCGACCAAGTCGACATCACGATGCACGGCCACGCCATCGAGACGCGACTGTGCGCCGAAGACCCCGCGAAAGATTTCCTGCCGAGCATCGGCGAGATTTACGCCTTCGAAACACCCGACGAAATGACGGGGCTGCGCGTCGAGACGGGTGTCGAAGCCGGCCATGCCGTGTCGCCCTATTACGACTCGATGATCGCCAAGCTCATCACGACAGCCGACGATCGCGATACGGCCGCCGATCTGATGATCACCGCCCTGCGGCGCACCGTTATTGCGGGGCCGGTGACGAACCAGGGATTTCTGGCGGCGCTGCTCGAGAACGACGACGTGCGCGACGGGCGGATGGATACCGGCCTCATCGGCCGCGACCTCGATCGGCTGTCCGCGGTTCGCGCCCATCCCGATGCGTTGGCGGCCGCGATGGGCACCTACCTCGCGCAATTGAGCGACGATGCCGACGCGGGTGCCGGCGTCACCGGATTATCGCCCTGGCGGGCGCGTGATGGTTTCCAACTCGGGCCGGCGCGCGCGGAACGCCGCCGTGTGCTGGTCAATGGGGATGCCGTCGAAGCGCAGATTGCTTGGAGCGCCGACGGCGCGATAACCACGCTGCCGAGCGGGGAGGCGCACCTCGTCGCGCCGCCAACGTGGTATTTCGAGCATCGCCCCGAACCGGGCCGGCTGCTCGTGGTCGTCGATGGTGTGCAGACCGCCCTCGCGTCGCCGACCTATGACTCATCGGCCGTCGATGATGGCCATGATGGCAGCGCCATCCGCGCACCGATCAATGGCAAGGTCGCCCGAATTTTCGTGACGGAAGGCGACGCGGTCGAAAAAGGCGCGCGCATCGCGATCGTGGAAGCCATGAAAATGGAGCACGTGCTACACGCGACCCGCGCCGGCTCGATCGCCAAAGTGGCGGCCCAGGAAGGCCAACAAGTGACGCAAGGCACGTTGATCGTGAGTTTGGGCAATTGAGGGTGGCCACTTTCTGCTTCCCGCACCAAGCAGGGCGGCAGCACTGCGCGGAGCCGGGATCGCGGGCGTAGCAGGAGAGATTCGATGTCACCGCTACGGTAATGCGCTGACTCGAGCTGGCGCGGGTGCGTTTTTCTTGCACCGCCGCGATCCCGGATGGCCAACCCACGGGCGCGACCTCCGGGAAGCTGGAGGTGGGCGCGGCGTCTGGGAGGCAGAGCGGGGGCGCGTGTCGTGGTGTCTGGCCTTTGGCCTGACACCTTTTCCGCGACGGTGCAGCGGCGATTGCTGCTCGGTGGCGAGACGGTGTCAGGCCAAAGGCCAGACACCACCTCCCTCCTTTCTGCTTCCCGGCCGAGCCAGGGCGGCAGCACTGCGCAGAGCCGGGATCGCGGGCGTGAGGATCAGGTGCGACGGGCGACGCGCGACCTCCGGGAAACGGGAGAGGGCGCATCGGGCGAGCAGCGCTCGGGACGATGATGGGCGGGCCGAACGGTTGCACGGCTGGGCCTGTCCCCAGCGTTCCTGCCCCGTTCCTCTTCGCTCGGGCCTCGATCAGCAGTACAATTGCCGCATGACCCTTCATCTCGTCAAATTGGCGGTCGGCTGCGAGAGCGTCGATGATCTGGCGGACTGGCAGGCTTCGCGGCTGCGCCAAATGAAAGCCGACGGCCAGAAGCCCGAACTCTTCCACCGCACGTTCCAGATGCCGAAACGACGCGACGACCTGTTGTCGGGCGGCTCGATGTACTGGGTCATCAAGGGCATCGTGCAAGCGCGCCAGAAGCTGCTCGACTTGCGGACGGGAAAAAAACCCGACGGCTCACCGTGTACGCTGCTGATCCTCGACAAGACCCTCGTGATGGTGCGCCCCGTGCCGCGTCGCCCGTTCCAGGGGTGGCGCTATCTCGCTGCCGATGACGTGCCCCCCGATCTCACCTCGGCCAAGGGCGATCAGGTCGCCGAAATGCCCCAGAAACTGCGCCGTGAACTGGCCGAACTTGGACTGCTGTGAGGCGGCGACGCGGCATAGGAATCACGGCCGCGACCTGGCCCCACTGTCATCCCGGCATTTATTGCCGGGATCCAGCGCTCCGCACACTCCGCGCCCAGACGAGGGATGGATCCCGGCAATGAATGCCGGGATGACAAATTTACTTCGATGCCTTGCCAGATATTGGACCGCCTTGCGGTGCACGCCGTCTCATCGCACAGCCGGCCTTTGCGCGGTCGCGAGATGTGTTTAGTTTCGCCGGGTTGAGCGGTGGCCGTCACCGCTGGCGATGATGAGGCGAGTGAACGCGGGGACACATGGCGTCACTGATGACCGAGGCGCAGCGCGCGGCATTCGTGCGGCGCGTGCGTCTCGAAATGGCCAAAGTCGGCCTGACGCGCGAGGGGTTGGCGGAACGCGCGGCATGCAAGGAGCGCACACTCGGCAATCTGCTCGGGGGTCAAGCCGTGCGCGACGCGACGATCGCCAAGATCGCGCGCGTGCTGGGTATCGATCTCGAAGACCTGATCGAGACCCCGCCCGACCGTGAACCCGCATCGCCTTCGAGTACCGGACGCGCCGGTGAAGACTACGGCGGCTATCTGCTGTCGGCCTACGAAGACTACGTCGGCACCTATGTCGCCATTCGGCGGGTCTTTGCCGCAACCAACGAGATCGACTGGGACGAGGAGCAGAGCCGCTTGCGGTTCTTCGAGTTGCAACGCTTTCGCGGGGCCAATGGCCAGCCGGTGGTTTCGACGCACGCTGGCGGCATCTACATCAGCCCGCACACCGGCATGCTGCACCTGCTGACCACGTTTCAAGGAGCGCTGCGTCTGGTCACCCTGACGCGCTTTCGCCGAGGCGACGACAAACTGCGCGGCGCAATTCTGACGCAACGGGACCGT
>JANOKV010000200.1:0-3038 GCA_031419415.1 Hyphomicrobiales bacterium
TGGCGCCGCCCATGTTTCCCGCGCCTGCCAGGATCAAATCACCATCGAGCGTCAATGCCATCACGGAACTCCTCGGACAGAGCAACAGAGCTGCAATCTTGACTAGTCCGTCTCGCCGCGCCCTGCAAGCAAGTGCGATCATCGTCGGCGCGAAGTGGGGAACCCATCGATAGCAAACCGGGTTTGTTCGCTAAGTGAAACCGAGGAGATACCTACCATGGTCGACGCGTCACAGATCAACGAACACATGGAAGTCGTAGGTGCAGACGGCGAGCACGTCGGCATCGTCGATTGTCTGGATGGCGGCAACAAAATCAAACTCACGAAGAGCGATCCGGCCAGTGGCGGTGAGCACCACGTCATACCGCTCGATTGGGCCACAGCGATCGAAGAAGATTGCGTGGTGTTGTCGAAGCCAGCCTCCGAAGTCATGAAGAGCTGGCAGCCGGCCATGTGAGCCCTGCAGGGACCCAATTCTCATGCACAACACCGACCGCTCGCCGCAATCGGGCGGTCGGTGCGTTTATCCGCACTCGCCCCATACGCACGCCCGCCAACTCAAATTACCACCCGACCGCCCATCCCGCCCGCCGTGGGTCGGCCGCACCGGTCAGCACGCCGTGCTCCACATCCTTGATGATTGCCGAGACGGATCCAGCGAGCCGCGTCCAATCCGGCCATTCCAAAATGTCATGCCCGAGTCCACGCAAACCTTCGAGTGTCGCGGACGACGTGCGACCCTCGACCGCGAGCCGATTGGGGTAGTACTCGTGCGGCTCGAAACTCGATGGAAACGAGTAACTGGCGAAGCGCGGCGCTTCGATCGCCGATCTCAGGTCCATTCCGAACTGCGTCACGTTGAGCAACACCTGCAACATCGCCTGCGTCTGCACATCGCCACCCGGTGTTCCAAACGGCATCACGGCTTGGCCGTCGGCCAGCACGGCGATTGCCGGGTTCGGCGTCAGCCGCGGCCGCTTGAAGGGCGCGAGTTCAGACGGGTGGCCCGCGACCGTCCAGGACTGGCTGCCACGCCCCGACGCGACGAGACCCGTTCCGGGGATCATCTCGGTATCGTAGGACGAGTCACTGGGCGTGGCGGAAAAGACGTTGCCCTCGCTGTCGATCGCGCAGCAGTAGGAGGTGTCCGGCGACAATTGCGGGATGCTGGCTCGCGGCCCGTCCGGCACGAAGCGCGGGTAGCCGGGGATCGCGCCCGCCGGCGGCATCGCGGGGTGTGACTGGCGCGGATCGATCTTGCCACGGCGTGCGGCCGCAAACACATCCGAGAGCAGCGTCACCAGGGGCACATCGACGAAGCGCGGATCGCCGAAATAGGCCTCGCGGTCTGCAAAAGCCAGCTTCACCGCCTCGGTCAGCAGATGAATGTAGGCCGGCGAGTTATGCCCGAGGGAGGCCACGTCATCACGGGCGAGCATGCGCAGAATCATCGGTAGCGCCGGCCCTTGGCTCCAAGCGCCGCACGTGTGCACGTCCATATCACGCCAGCGCGTCGATACGGGCGCTTCGACGCGCGCCTTGAACGGCGCCATATCGAGCATGGTCAACCAACCGTCGTTCTTGGCGTGATAATCCGTGATCGTCTTGGCGAGATCACCGCGATAGAACGCATCGTGCGCCGCTTGCAGCCCGGCCTGCCGACCGCCCGTGTGCGCGGCGCGGCGCTCTTCATCAACCATGAATTGGAGCGAGCGGGCCAAATCCGTCTGGCGGAAGATATCGCCGGGCAGCGGAGGCTTGCCACCGGGAAGAAACACCTGCGCATTGGCTGCAAAGCGGCGATAGTTCTTTTCCTTCGTGACGATCGTCTCACAAAACCGGGGGTCGGCCGCAAACCCCTCCTTCGCCAAGCGGATTGCGGCGGCCGCCACGTCGCCAAAGCTCATCGTACCCCAGCGCTCGAGCGCCACGATCCAGCCCGACGGTGAACCCGGCACGATCGCGCGCTTCAATCCCTCGGGGATAGCGCCCTTGTGATGCTCGCGAAAATACGCCGCCGACGCCTTCATCGGCCACACGCCGAGGCCGTCGACCGTGACCACTTCACCCGTTTTCGCGAACCGGATCATGATCGGCGACACGCCCGCGACACTAACGAGGTCACAACACGTGACACCTAGCGCCAAGCCAGCCGCCACACCCGCGTCGATGGCATTGCCGCCCGCTTCGAGCACGAGAAAACCCGCATGCGCCGCCGTGTAGTGGCCCGCAGAAACCATATGGCGGGTGCCCGTCAGCACATTACCGTGCCCACCGAAGCCCTTCAGGCCGATCACGTTTCCCGGAGTTGTATTCATGGGGGTCACCTCCTCGCCATGCGCAAGCTGGAGGCCCGAGGGTCGACCCGTTTCCCCCAGAGGGCAAGGAGAAAACAGTCACGCGGCGCTACTGTCGCGCGTAACGATTTTCACGAAGCGATCAGAGTTTTGGCAGATTGAGCCATTCGCCCACGGCAGTCAGCACCATGCCGACGGCCAGCGCCGCAAGTAGCATACCCATGACGCGACCAATCACACTGGCGCCGGTGGTACCAATGACCCGGATGATCGGAGCGGCCGCCAAAAGAACCATGAACTGAATGCCGAGTACCAAGGCCAACATGCCGACCGTTGTCGTTTTTCCAACCAGGTTGAAGCGATCATCATCGCTGAGAAGTATGATCGTGAGCATGGCGCCGGGACCAGCGATCTTCGGAATAGCAAGCGGATAGACCGCAAGGGCCATGAGGCTGCGCTCTTCATGATCGGGACTGTCGTGACTTTCTCCGCGTATCATCTCCAACGCGATCAAAAACAGCACGATGCCGCCCGCAATCTGGAAGGCCCGAATAGGGACGCCCATTTTACCCAGAAGGAATGTGCCCGCGAAATCGAAAAAGGCCAGGACGGCAAAAGCCACCAAAGTTGCGCGCCACGCTACCTTGCGCTGCGCCGATGGCTCTAGTTTCGAAACCAGCGTGACGAAGACTGTCAGGACAGCAAACGGATTGATCACGAAAAACAACGTCACGAACTCGC
>JANOKV010000201.1:0-2365 GCA_031419415.1 Hyphomicrobiales bacterium
GCAATCCAGCGATCGTGGTGAACGTGCCGACGCCATCGGAGTCGACTTTGAGGAGCAGGTCCTTGCCTTTTTGAGCAGCCATTGTGGAGTTTCCCGGTGGGATGGTGAGTGGTGAGTGGTGAGTGGCGGGAGCAGGGCAGCAGGCAGCTGCCTGATCAGATCGGCTCGGTGACGGCGCGCAGCCGGACCAAGCCGTGATAGGTTTTGCCGTCGGGCTCGCGGCTCGACTCGCTGCGATCATGTCGAAGGTTGACGAGGCGGTGGCCCGAGAGCGCAAGCGCACGATCGTGAAGGACGGTTTTGACGACGCCCATAATTTCGTGAACCTCGCGCCGACCGCCCGCGCGCGACCAGACATGAAGCGTCAGCGTGTGCTCGTCGCCCCTCTCACTGCTCGTGCTCCAATCGCGGGTGATCGATTGACCGAGCGTGAGATAAGGAAATTGCGCGCCGGGGGGCACGTCGTCGTAAAGACGGGGCGGCCCGATGAGTGCGATGAGCGCGGCATCGGCCGCCAGCGTGGCGTAAATTGCCTGCTGGAGCGACCAACTGGAAGACGGCATCGGTTACCTCATAGATCACGTTCGCGGCACGAACAGGCGAGAAAGCGGCGACGCTCGCCGATGTCGAGCACGGCCGTAATGTCGAAGAGGCGGGCGCCGAACCGAAACCGCATGGCGGGGGCGACGCCGGGCCGGCTGCGGATCACGAGGACGTGTGAGACGTGGGCGCGCAGAGCTTCGGCGATGATGCTTTCGTTGCCCGTCAGCGGTTCGATGGCAGCCCACAGTTCCGCGACGGGTGTCCAGCCGAGACTGGCTCCCCCACCGCCGTCGGGCGTGCGGGTTTCGGCTTCGAGCACCACGCGGTGGCGAAGCGACCCGATACGCGGCGGTTTCATAGCCGCCTCCGACGATGCGGCGCCAACAACTCGGCGACCATGGGCGGCACGGCGTTGATGCCGGAGCCAATCTCGATGGGTTCGCGGTTTTCGTACCAGTGTGCGACCAGCAGCAGGAGCGCATGACGAATGGTGGGCGGAACACTGGCCGGCGTGAGGCCGAAACCGGCGGTGAAGGCGATTTCGATGCCGTTGATCCGGCGTTCGGGGTCAACCAGAGGAGCCGTTCCGAGCCAGACCAACCGCGCAGGTAGCGCGTAGCCATCGAGAAAGAACTGACTGGCGGACAGCGTCTCGCTGGTCCCGTCCACGCGCCAATGCTGGATGCTGGTGATTGCTTGCACCGGGCGCAGCGGCAGCGCCAGCCGCTGCACTTTCGGCCAACGATCGATGAGCCAGGACCAGGTCTGGGTGATCAGCGCCAGGCCGAGTGCGGCTTCGATATGCAGACGCGAGGTGACGATGAGGCTTTGGATCAGAGCGTCGTCGGCGATGCTGTCGATCCGCAGATGGGCCTTGGCCTCGGCGAGCGTGATTGGCTCGAGGCCTGGCCCGCTCGTCATGACGAGGGACATGGGGGGAGTTCCCGGGGAAGAGGGAGTAGGGAATAGGGAGTAGAAAGAGAAAATGGGAAGCGCCAGGACGTTGGACGACGTCTTCCTATTCCCCACTCCCTACTCCCTGCCTGCACTCACAAAGCAAACTTCAGCAGCTTGATCGCGTCGAAGTCTTGGACGCCGCCGCCAACGCGCTTGGTGGTGTAGAAGAGCACGTAGGGTTTCGACGAGTAGGGATCGCGCAGCACGCGGATGCCGACGCGGTCGACGACGAGATACCCGCGACGGAAATCGCCAAACGCGATCGAGTGGCTGTCGGCGGCGATGTTGGGCATGTCCTCGGCTTCGACGACGGGATAGCCGATCAGCGTCGGATTCTCGCCAGGACGCGGCGCGGGCTGCCAAATGTAATTGCCGTCCAGATCCTTGAATTTACGGATGACGGCTTGCGTCGCCCGGTTCATGACGAAGCTGGCGCCGGCGCGGTAGCCCGCTTTCACCGAGAAGGCGAGATCGATCAGCTTGTCGGTGGGGTTCGTGGCGGGGAACGCGCCGGCCGTGCCTGTCGAGATGGTGCCGATGTTGCCCCATGTCCAAGAGGCGTTGGCGACCTTGGGGTAATCGAGGAACCCTTTCGGCTTATCGACACCGTTGCCGACGACGAAGGCATTGCCTTCCTGCTGGGCGAAGGCGTCGCGCACTTCCTCGGCCATCCATTCGTCGATGTTGACGGCCGCGTCGTCGAGCAGCGCGGCGGTGGCGGCCGGCATGGCGTAAAGCTCCATGGCCGGGAAGGTCAACGCATCGAGCGTCGGCGTCGAGGTTTGCGGGCGGGCGGCCGTCTCACCGACCCAGCCGGTGCCGAAACCGTTTACCGAGAAGGGTTTCTTGTAGACGGCGGTCGAGA
>JANOKV010000202.1:0-9376 GCA_031419415.1 Hyphomicrobiales bacterium
GGTGGCGGACGGCGAGCCTCGGCCGGCGAAAACGACGATCAGGGTGTGCGACAGTCTGTCGTGCATGCTGGCGGGAGCCGAAGACCTGATGGCGGCCTTGCAGGCCGAATCCCTGGCCGATGTGCGGGTGGTGCGCGCGCCGTGCATCGGGTCGTGCCATACGGCGCCAGCCTGCGAGGTCGGCCACGCTCATGTCGATCACGCCACCGTCGCCAAGGTGAAGGCGCTCGTTTTGGCTGGCGACACCCATTGCCACGTACCCGCCTACACCGCGTTCGAGGCCTATCGCCAAGTTGGCGGCTATCGGGTGCTCGAGGACTGCCTCAATGGCACCCGCAGCGTCGATGCGGTGATCGCCACCTTGTCGGATGCCGGCATGCGCGGGCTGGGCGGCGCGGGATTTCCGACGGGGCGCAAGTGGAGCCTGGTGCGCGCGGAGCCCGGTCCTCGGTTGATGGCCGTCAACGGCGACGAGGGCGAGCCCGGCACGTTCAAGGATCGGCACTATCTCGAAACCAACCCGCACCAATTCCTGGAGGGCATGCTGATCGCGGCCTGGGCCGTCGAGGCCCGCGACGTCTACGTCTACATCCGCGACGAATACCCTGCGGCCATCAAAATTCTGCGCGACGAGATCGCGAAGATCGAACGCGCGGGCCTCGTCGCGCATACCGCCATCCACATCCGACGGGGTGCAGGCGCCTACATCTGTGGCGAAGAGTCGGCGATGATCGAATCGATCGAAGGCAAGCGCGGCCTGCCCCGGCATCGGCCACCCTATGTCGCGCAAGTCGGCCTCTTCGACCGACCGACGCTGGTTAACAATATCGAGACGCTCTATTGGGCGCCGCAGATCCTCGAGAAGGGCGCCGACTGGTTTTCGAGCCAGGGAAAGAACGGCGCGAAAGGCTTTCGCTCGTATTCGGTTTCGGGCCGCGTCGCCAAGCCCGGTGTCGTGTTGGCGCCGGCCGGATCGACGGCGCAGGATCTCATCGCAGCGTGCGGTGGAATGCGCGCGGGGCACACCTTCAAGGGCTACCTGCCGGGTGGCGCTTCGGGCGGCATCCTGCCAGCCAACATGGCCGACATCCCCCTCGATTTCGGACAATTGGAAAAGCATGGCTGCTTTGTCGGCAGCCACGCCGTCGTCATTTTGTCCGACCAGGACGACATGAAGGCCGTAGTGCTCAACCTCATGCGCTTCTTCGAGGACGAGAGTTGTGGCCAATGCACGCCCTGTCGCAACGGCACTGAAAAGGCCGTGCAATTGATGGCGGCGGGACAGTGGGACGCAAAACTGCTGGGTGACCTCGCCCAAGTCATGAACGACGCCTCGATTTGCGGCCTCGGCCAAGCCGCGCCCAACCCGCTGCGATCGCTGTTTCGGTATTTTCCACAGGCCCTCGATAGGTGAGGTTCGCGGGCGCATTGGCAATAGGCGCTGGAATCTGCTCCTCGCCTTCAGAACGCAAGGGTTGCTCATATTGACGAATCTTATATAACTTATCTTTGCGACAATAAGATAGATAAGGTCCACCAAGATGGATGAGGCATCCAATCCATATGCTCCAGGAGCTGGCACTAGGCCACCGGAGCTTGCAGGACGAGAAAGCATTCTCAAAGACGCGCGCGTCACGATTCAGCGCATCCACGCTGGCCGCTCGTCCAAAAGCTTCATCTTTATCGGCTTACGAGGCGTGGGAAAGACAGTGCTTTTGAACGAAGTCCAAAGAATCGCGGAGGAGTTGGACTGCAAGACAATCCACATCGAAGCCCATGATGGAAAAACGCTGCCGCAATTGCTCGTCCCACCTCTCAAGCACGTACTGCTCTCGCTCGATAACATGGCGAAAGCGACGGATGCCACGCGTCGAGCCCTCAGAGTACTGCGGAGCTTCGTGTCGTCGGTGAAGATAAAGATGGGAGACATTGACGTTGGCATCGGTCTGCCCCCCGAAAAGGGCTCCGCAGACAGTGGCGACTTGGAAGCGGACCTGATCTCAGTCTTCCTTGCCGTTGGCGAGGCGGCGAAGTCTCGCAGTCGCACGGTCGTGATATCAATCGATGAAATGCAGTATCTCTCAGATATCGAGCTAAGCGCCTTGATCATGGCCGTTCATCGTGTTGCTCAAAAATCGCTGCCGGTGCTGGTAGTCGGCGCAGGCCTGCCGCAACTTGTCGGTCAAATGGGCCAATCCAAATCGTACGCCGAGCGCTTGTTCAATTTTCCGAAAGTCGGTCCACTCGACCCATCTGATGCGAAGGCGGCACTCAATGAACCTGCCAACAAAGAAGGCGTAAGATTCGATCCGGCGGCCCTGGACGAAATCTTGGAGGTGACGGAAGGATATCCCTACTTTTTGCAGGAGTGGGGTTACCATTCTTGGAACAGCGCGATTCAGTCTCCCATTGCCTTGGGTGATGCACGCACCGCAACAGGGATTGCGACCGCAAACCTCGATCAGAGTTTCTTTCGTGTCCGGTTCGATAGACTGACACCGCGCGAGAAAGATTATCTGCGCGCGATGTCCGAGCTAGGTCCTGGCCCCCACAGGTCGGGCGATATAGCGGAAAAGCTGGGCGTAATGGTGGAAACGATCGCGCCGCTACGCAGCAATTTGATCCGAAAAGGCATGATCTTCAGCCCACAACATGGCGATACGGCTTTTACAGTTCCCCTCTTTGACCAATATATGAAACGTGTGATGCCGAACATGCCAAAGCGTCGCGGCAAACAATCTCGGCCGTTGCAGAAAGATCGAACATGACCAAGATCGCCTTTACCCTCGACGGCCAGGACGTCACGGCTGAGCCCGGCGAAACCATCTGGCAGGTGGCCCAGCGGCACGGAACGACCATTCCGCACCTGTGCTGGCATCCCGCGCCCGGCTATCGCGCCGACGGCAATTGCCGCGCGTGCGTCGTCGAGGTCGAGGGCGAACGCGTGCTGGCCGCGTCCTGCCAGCGCAAGCCCGCAGCCGGCATGAAGGTAAAGACGGCGTCGGAGCGCGCCAAGAAATCCCAGGAGATGGTGCTCGAGCTGCTGGCAGCCGACCAGCCACCACGCGCCGACAGTCATGATCCGAATTCGAAGTTCTGGGCCTGGATCGACGCCATGGGCGTCGAGCCGACCAGCCGCTATCCGCGCGGCGAACGGCCCGTCTCCGATACGACGCACGCGGCCATCTCGGTCAATCTCGACTCGTGCATCAATTGCGGCCTGTGCGTGCGCGCCTGCCGCGAAGTGCAGATGAATGACGTGATCGGCATGGCGCACCGGGGGCACGGCTCCAAGGTCGTGTTCGACTTCGAGAAGGGCATGGGCGATTCGACCTGCGTCGCCTGTGGCGAGTGTGTGCAGGTGTGCCCGACAGGGGCGCTGATGGAATCGAACCTGCTGGACAAGGCGACCCAAAAGCGCGTCGCCTTCGAAACGAAGAGCGTCGATACGCTATGCCCCTACTGCGGCGTCGGCTGCCAGACCACGGTGCACGTGGCCGATGACAAGATCCTTTCCGTCGACGGGCGCGATGGCCCAGCCAACGAGAACCGCCTGTGCGTCAAGGGTCGCTTCGGCTTCGATTACATTCACCATGCCGACCGCCTGCAAACGCCGCTGATCCGGCGCGATGGCGTGCCCAAGGACGCCAACATCCAAATTCGCCGCGAAGAGATCGGGAAATATTTTCGCGAAGCGACGTGGGACGAGGCGCTGGACCGGGCCGCTGGGGGACTGACATCGATCAAGGCCGGGCACGGCGGCCAAGCGTTGGCAGGGTTCGGGTCCGCCAAGTGTTCCAACGAGGAAGCCTACCTTTTCCAGAAACTGGTTCGCCAAGGCTTCGGCACCAATAACGTGGATCACTGCACGCGACTGTGTCATGCGTCGTCGGTGGCCGCCCTGATGGAGGGCTTGAACTCGGGCGCGGTCACCGCGCCGTTCACCGCCGCCAAGGACAGCGACTGCATCATCGTCATCGGCGCCCGTCCCGCCGAAAACCATCCCGTCGCCGCGACCTATCTCAAGAATGCCGCCAAACGTGGCGCCAAGCTGATCGTGATCGATCCACGCGGCCAATCGCAGGGCCTGGCGCGCTACGCCTCGCACGTCTTGCAATTCTCGCCGGGGCGCGACGTGGCGCTGCTCAACGCAATGCTGCACACGATCATCGAGGAAGGCCTCGTCGACGTGCAGTACATCCAAGGAATGACCGAGGGCTATGAGGCCCTGAAAGCAAAAATCGTCGACTTCAGCCCGGAACAGATGGCGCCGATCTGCGGTATCTCCGCCGATACCATTCGGGAGGTCGCCCGCCTTTACGCGCGGTCGGAACGCTCGATTATTTTCTGGGGTATGGGCATCTCCCAGCACACGCATGGCACCGACAACGCGCGGTGCCTGATCTCGCTCGCCCTCATCACCGGCCAAACGGGACGCGCGGGCACGGGCCTGCATCCCCTGCGCGGCCAAAACAACGTGCAAGGCGCGTCGGACGCCGGTTTGATCCCGATGGTGTTTCCCGATTACCGCAGCGTCGAAAATCCAGATATTCGCAAACAGGTCGAGGAATTCTGGGGCGCGACGCTCGACCCCGTGCGCGGATTGACCGTGGTCGAAATCATGCACGCCATCGCCGACGGGCAGATCAAGGGCATGTATATTCTGGGCGAAAACCCGGCCATGTCGGACCCCGATGTGCAGCACGCTCGCGAGGCGTTGGCGGCATTGGAACACCTCGTCGTGCAGGATATTTTCCTCACCGAAACGGCGTGGCACGCCGACGTCGTGCTGCCGGCTTCCGCCCATGCGGAGAAGTGGGGCACCTTCACCAACACCAACCGGCAGGTGCAGATCGCGCGTCCCGTCATTCCTTCGCCCGGCGAAGCGCGGCAGGATTGGGCGTTGATCCAGGACCTCGCCCAACGCATGGGGCTGCCCTGGAATTACGCGCACGCCTCAGACGTATTCGGCGAGATGGCGCAGATGATGCCGTCGCTGCGCAACATCACGTGGGACCGTCTGGTGCGCGAGGATGCGGTCACCTATCCCTGCGATGCGCCCGACAAGCCCGGCAACGAGATCATGTTCGCGCAATCGTTCCCGACAGCCTCGGGTCGCGCCAAGATCGTGCCGACAGAGTTGAGGCCGCCCGACGAGCTCCCCGATGCCGAATACCCGATGGTGCTGACCACGGGACGCATGCTCGAGCATTGGCACACGGGCTCGATGACGCGACGCGCCGGCATCCTGGATAGTCTCGAGCCAGAGGCGATCGTCGGCCTTCATCCCCGCGAGCTCGATCGATTGGGCATTGCGCCCGGTGGGTTGGTGCGCGTCACGACCCGGCGCGGCACGCTCGTGCTCAAAGCCCGCGCTGATCGCGACGTTGCCGAAGGCATGGTGTTCATCCCGTTCGCTTTCGCCGAAGCGCCCGCCAACATGCTGACCAATCCGCAACTCGATCCGATGGGCAAGATCCCCGAGTTCAAGTTCGCGGCGGCCCGCGTCGAGAAGGCCGAGATGGTGCAGGCCGCAGAATAGCGTTTGCGGCCGGCCTGCGGTATCAGGCCCGAGGTCTGACACCGCGCTCGCGCAGCGTCCGCACCGTCGTCGTCGATCCGCCCTACGTTCCGATCACTTCGCTGCCGAACCGCTCGATGCGTTCAACGGCTTCGGCGATGCTGGCGCCGTCGAGCCGCAACGCCACATGCCCGACGCCCACATCGGCAAGCGCCGCAGCGTCCTGCTTCATATCGGCCGACGAGCCGGTAAACAGCCGTCGAGCCGACCCTTCCTGCACCTTTTCGGCCGTCCACTGGAACGGGTTCTGCACGATGAGCGAAATGCCGACGGACTCGGGCGCCCGACCTGCATTTTCCACCGCACGGCGCAACTCACCGATGCCCGCGGCCAAGCGAGCGGGTGTATCCATCGGCTTCTTCTGATTGTTGTTGCCGGGATACCAGGCGTTGCCCAGTTTTGCGGTCCGCTTCAGGGCAGCCGCACTCTCGCCACCGATCCAGATCGGCGGATACGGCCGCTGCACGGGGCGCGGCGCAAATATGACATCGCGGAAGTCGACGTGCGTTCCGCTATACGTGGGCTTGTCCTGGGTCCACAGCGCGATGAAGGCCTCGATGTATTCATCGGTTGCCCGGCCGCGATCCTCGAAGGGCGCCCCAAGCAAGCGGAACTCCTCTTTCATCCAACCGGCGCCAACGCCGAGGATGAGGCGGCCCTCGGAGAGCACATCGAGGGTCGCCAGCATCTTGGCGGTCAAAATGGGATTGCGGTGCGGCACGACCATCACCGAGGTGAGCAGGCGCAGCCGCTCGGTCACGCCCGCCAGAAACGACAGCGTCGTGATCACGTCGAAGCAGTGGCCATGACCCGATGCCGACCACGCGCCACCGGCCGTATAGGGGTAGGGCGTGTCGAGTGCGGCGGGCACAATCACATGGTCATTGACCGACATGAAGTCGAAGCCAGCCTTCTCCGCTGCCTGTGCGACGGCCTTGTAGGCCTGCCGCGACGTCCACAGGCCACGCGACAGCGTGCTGATTCCAAATTTCATGTCATTGCCCCTCTCGGTGATGTTCGATCCTCAGAGTAGGCGGCACTTGCGCCAAGGTCGAGTTGTCGCGAGCGGCGCTCCAAACCCGCGAGCGACACTGGGAGGCTCAGCTTCTGTCGTTCGTGGCGATGGCCGTCCGGAACGGCTGGCGGGCATCTGCACAAAAAACAAGCGATTGCGCTGCATCGCACAATTCTCCATCACGCGACCCTGCCGCAGCCTCCACTGAATTATATTAATACGCTGTTTTATAACAATATTTTCTATCTCGCGACTCTGGCATGCCCCTTGCTAACTATTAACCAACGACCACTCGGACGGGCGCAGATGCCCGCACACACGGCATTTTCACACTCGGGGAAGACGTGAGACATGACGCTGACGGTCCTCAAAGCCCGCCCATCGCCCCCCACTGCTGTTGCGGTGCGACCTACCAGCCAAACGGAGGCTGCGAAGGTGGTGACGCTCGCACCCCAAAAAACGGTCTTGAAGGACAAGATCGCGAGCGGCGCCCAGGAGGTTCTGGCCGTTCTGTTGCCGCCCCTCATCGTCATTGCCGTCCTTCTCCTCATTTGGGAGGTCGCCGCCTCAGGGCCCAAATCCAGCCTCCCCTCGCCGTCGCGCATTTGGACCGAAGCGCGTGACCTCATTACCGATCCGTTCTTCGTCAACGGTTCGCAAGACATCGGTCTGGGCTGGCGGGTGCTCACGTCGTTGCAGCGCGTCGCGATTGGGTTTGGGCTCGCCGCCGTCGTGGGCGTCCTGCTCGGCGCCCTCGTGGGCCAGAGCGTCTATGCGATGCGCGGGCTGGATCCAGTTTTCCAAATTCTGAGAACCGTGCCGCCGCTCGCGTGGCTGCCGATCTCGCTCGCCGCGTTCCGAGATTCCAATCCATCGGCCATCTTCGTGATCTTCATTACGGCGATCTGGCCCATCATCATCAATACGGCCGTCGGAATACGCAACATTCCACAAGACTATCGCAACGTGGCCCTGGTGCTGCGACTGAACCAGGTCGAGTTCTTCTGGCGCATCATGATCCCGTCGGCTGCGCCCTACATTTTCACCGGCCTCAGAATCGGAATCGGCCTGTCGTGGCTGGCGATCGTGGCCGCCGAAATGCTGACCGGCGGCGTCGGCATCGGGTTCTTCATCTGGGATGCGTGGAACTCATCGCGGCTGTCCGACATCGTCGTGGCGCTGGTCTACATCGGGCTCGTGGGTTTCGTTCTCGATCATTTCGTCGCATTTGCCGGCCGGATCGCGACGCGCGGCACCGCTGCGGCTTGAGGAGAACCGAGATGATCGCGAGACTCGACCCCGTTATACACACCACAGCAAGGGCTCAGGCATCCGGACGGCCACTGTTGGCCATCGAGCACGTCGACAAGACCTTCAGGCGGGGCACTATCGAGAGTGAAGTCCTCAAGGATGTGAACCTTCGCATCGAGCGTGGCGAGTTCGTTTCGATCATCGGGCACTCGGGGTGTGGCAAGTCGACATTGCTCAATCTCATCGCTGGCCTTCTTCCGGTAACGCGCGGCGCAGTGCTGCTCGAGGACCAAGAGGTCAACGCGCCCGGCCCCGATCGAGCGGTGGTTTTCCAGAACCATTCCCTGCTCCCGTGGCTGACCGTTTACGACAACGTGCGCATGGCCGTGGACAAAGTCTTCTCCCGCGTGAAAACCAAAGCGCAGCGCCACGACTGGACGCTGCACAATCTCGACCTCGTGCAAATTGGGCATGCCAAAAGCAAGCGGCCCGGCGAAATCTCCGGCGGCATGAAGCAGCGGGTCGGCATCGCACGTGCGCTCGCTATGGAGCCCAAAGTGCTGCTGATGGACGAGCCATTCGGCGCGCTCGATGCGCTGACGCGCGCGCACCTGCAGGACAGCGTCATGCAAATTCATGCGCGCTTGGGCAACACCGCGATCATGATCACCCACGATGTCGACGAGGCCGTCTTGCTGTCGGACCGCATCGTGATGATGACAAATGGTCCAGCGGCACGCATTGGCGAAATTCTCCATGTCGATCTGCCGCGGCCTCGCCACCGCCTCGCGCTGGTTTCTGATCCGACGTACATCGCCGCTCGCGAGGCCGTGCTTCGTTTCCTCTATGAACGTCACCGTTATGTGGAGGCATCGTCATGACCGCGCGGAATGCCACGCCGAAATCTTCCAAGCCGAAAGCGAAGGCGACGCCTCCGATACGCGAGCGATTGGTCGTCATCGGCAACGGTATGGCGCCGGGCCGCGCGCTGGAAAAACTGTTCGAGCGTGCGCCGGACGCCTTCGACGTGACGATCTTCAACGCCGAGCCGAGGGTCAACTACGATCGCATCATGCTCTCGCCCGTCCTTTCGGGAGAGAAGAGCTACGACCAAATCGTCATTCATGGGGACGGGTGGTACGTCAAGAACGGGGTCACCCTCTACAAAGGCACGTCGGTGACGCAGATCGATAGAGACGCCAAAACCGTCACGTCGGCGCGGGGGCTGACCGTGCCCTACGACAAACTGCTGATCGCCACGGGCTCGCTGCCGATCATCATTCCGGTGCCCGGTCACAAGCTTGCAGGCGTGCTGTCTTATCGCGACCTCGACGACGTCCAAGCCATGCTGATCGCCGCCAAATCCCGCGGCAGCGCCGTCGTCATCGGCGGCGGCTTGCTCGGCCTCGAAGCGGCGGTCGGCCTCAAAGAGCAGGGCATGTCCGTCACGGTGCTGCATCTCATGCCGACGCTGATGGAGCGCCAGCTCGACACGCCGGCTGGCCACCTACTGCAAAAGGCGATCGAAG
>JANOKV010000203.1:0-3094 GCA_031419415.1 Hyphomicrobiales bacterium
TGAATGCGGTCCCAATCGGCCTCGGTCAAATCCATGATATCGGCGCGGCGGGTGACGCCGGCATTGTTCAGCAGAATGTCGACGCGGCCGAACTCGGCGATTACCTTCGACACCATGCGATCGATATCGGCGACATCGCCGACGTCGGTTTTAAGGGCCAATCCGCGCCGCTGATACGCTTCGACGGCTTTGGCCGTATCTTCGGCCTTCCCGCCATCGATATCGACGGACACGACATGAGCGCCAGCCTCCGCATAAGCCAACGCCGACGCCCGGCCGATCCCTTGGCCCGCACCCGTCACGATCGCGACCTTGTCCTTCAAGATCATGGCGTCTCTCCCGGCCTCGATACCAAACCAACGACTGTCGTCGAGACCAGCAGCGCTGGCAAGACGTGTCTCGAGGACGCCAGCGGCCCGGTCCCGTCGTTTCGAGGCCTGTCGTTTCGAGGCCTCGCACCCCTTGCGCGGCTCTGGTAGCCTCAGACGCTTGCCCCCGATCACCCGGAGCGCGTGATGCCCACCGATGAGCTCGCCTTCACGTCCGCTGCCGACCTGGCGCGGCTCATCCGTTCCAAGCAGCTCTGCGCCGTCGAGGTGATGCGCGCGACGCTCGAGCGGGCTGAAAAGGCGCAACCGATCCTCAACTGTTTCATCACCATCGCGGCCGAGCCCGCCCTCGCGAATGCAGCGGCCGCCGATGCGGCCCTGGCGCGCGGCGACACCATCGGCCCGTTGCATGGCGTTCCGCTGCACGTGAAGGACCTCGTCAACACCCAAGGCATTCGCACCACTTTCGGCTCCCTCATTCACGAGCACAACGTGCCGGCCGCCGACCAAGTCTGCATCGCACGCCTGAAAGCTGCCGGCGCCATCGTGTTCGCCAAGACCACGACGCCGGAGTTTGGCCATATGTGCTGGACCCAAGCCCCCCTGTTTGGGCGCACACGCAACGCCTACGACGCGACGCGGACGTCAGGGGGCTCCTCGGGTGGCGCCGCAGTCGCCTGCGCAGCGGGCCTCGGGCCCCTCGGCGTCGCCACGGACGCGGGCGGATCGACCCGCATTCCAGCGGCAGCAAACGGCGTCGTCGGCCTGAAACAATCGCTCGGCCTCGTGCCGCATGACGTTGCGCCAGACGCATTCGGCAACATGAGCACCATCACGCCGATGACGCGTACGGTTTTGGACACCGCCTTGATGCTCGAAGCGATGGCCGGCTGGGACCCTTCCGACCCACATTCCTTCGCCATGCCGACCACGGGATACGTCGATGCGGCGAAAGCAGAAGGCGACCTGAAGGGGCTTCGGGTGGCGTGGCGGCCCTATCTCGCCAACACGGTCGCCGACACGGAGTATTTGCAGCGTTGCGAAGCCACCACGGGTCTGCTCGGCGACCTCGGCGCCACTGTCGAGCCGATGGGCGATGACCTCGAGCCGACGGAGCCCTACTGGCTCGATTTGTCGACGGCGCTCTGGAATGCGCGCTTTGCCGATACCCTGCCCAAGTGGCGCGACAAGCTCAGCCCGACGCTCGTCAGTCAAATGTCGGCCGGCCACAATCAATCCGGAGAAATGGTCGGCCGCGCCATCATCGCGCGCACCAATCTCTATCGGCAGGTGCAGAACTGGTTCGAGCGGTTCGACATCATCGCCATGCCGACCTTGGCGCGCACGGCGATCGGCATCGACGAGGATTTTCACGGCGCCATCGAGATCGAAGGTCGAAAAATCGATACCGTCCGCCGCGCCTGGTATCCCTATACGCACCCCTTCAACCTGACCGGTAACCCCGCCATCAGTCTGCCAGCGGGCTTGCACAGCGATGGCCTTCCCGTTTCGCTGCAACTCGTCGCGCGCCGCGGCGAAGACGCGCTGCTGCTGCGGGTCGCCGCCCTGCTCGAAGCCGTGCAACCCTGGTCGTCCATTCGTCCCAATTTATACATTTAGTGGTGTTTACGTGCAATTATCGCACAATATTTGTTAAATAGAGATAATTCGCGTTTATGGTGCTTCTCATCGTCGCCCATTCAACCGGACCCGCGTCATGAGTTTCTCCCTCGCGTTCAAATCGATCTCACACACGTTTGGCCTCGATCCCGTCAGCATCGTATTGCTCCTCCTCATGAGCTTGACCGGGGCCATATGCATGAGTGAAATTTTCGGCAACCGCCTCGTCGGCGTCATCTACTGTCCGGTTTTGTGCGTGGGGTCCTATTTGGTTTTGAAACTCGCTCTGATGACCGGCTTGTGCGTTCCCATCGAAATGAGCTGGGACAAGTCCGGCGCGCTGACCCTCGAGACGCGCTTCTTGGCGGAAGCGCTGCCCCAAGCCGTCCTTGCCATTACCGCAGGCATGTTCGCGTCCGCGTCGCTGATTATTGCAGCGATCCGGTATTTCGACCTTTACGACTGACGCTGAGCGCCTCACGCTTGCGCACTCGCCAGCACCATATCGGCGGCTTTCTCGGCAATCATGATCGTCGGGGCGTTGGTGTTGCTCGACGTCATTTTCGGAAATACTGAGGCATCGACGACGCGCAGGCCCGCCACCCCGTGCACGCGCAATTCGGGATCGACGACGGCCAACTTGTCCGTGCCCATCTTGCAGGTCCCGACAGGGTGATAAACGGTGCTGCCATTCTGATAGGCATAGTCGAGCCATTCGTCGTCCGTCTGGACGTTCTTGCCCGGATAGAGTTCTTCGCCGCCATATCCGGCAAAGGCGTCCGCGTTCGCGATCTGGCGGCAGAGTTTGAGCCCCGCGATGATCGCTGCGCGATCCATCTCGTGGTCGAGATAGTTCGGCTTGATGGCCGGCGCTTCCTGCGCGTTCTTCGATTTGGCGAGCACGGTTCCCCGCGCCTCGGGGCGACACTGCCAGGCGCCACACGTCATGCCTGGCGTATCGTCGAGCTTGCCGATCTGCCCGTTGAGATAGCTCGCCGGCGCAAACGAGATCTGCACGTCGGGTCGATTCAACTCGGCTTTGGAGCGCACGAAGGCGATGCCGTTGCCGGCGGAGTACGTGAGAATGCCATCGCCGAACAATGCCCATCGGGCCACCTGCCAGGCGAGGCGTGGACCACGCGACA
>JANOKV010000204.1:0-4861 GCA_031419415.1 Hyphomicrobiales bacterium
CGGCGTCCCATAGGTCTGGACCAGGGGAAACGTCGGACTGGGCACCTCGGCGTCCGGATCGCTCAGCAACGTCCGGATCAGCGCCCGTGCGAAGGTGGTTTTGCCCGCACCCAGATCGCCCCGCAACGCAATGACGTCGCCAGCGCGCAGGCGGAGCGCGATGAGCTCGGCCAGCCGCCCGATGGCATCGAGGCCGACAGACGGCAGAGCCCAGCCCCCCGTCATGCGCGCTGCGCCACGCCCGTCGACCGATCGTCGTGGGCGTACCGCGTGACGTTACCCAGTTCAGGGAAACGCACAGTGACGGCCGTCCCGTGACCCAGCTCCGAGTCCAAACTCATCGCGCCGCCGTGTAACTCGACCAGACTTTTGGCGATTGACAGACCCAGGCCCGCACCGCGATGCTTGGACCCTTGCGTGCGCGACACGAAGCGCTCGAGCACGGAACGCTGCTGATCCTTGGGTATGCCGACGCCTTGATCGACAACGGTGAACACGATCATACCACCCTCGCGGCGACACTCTAGACCGATGGGGCCACCGGGCTGTGAAAAGCCGATGGCGTTGGACAGCAGATTATAGAGCACTTGGCGCACGCGCGCCTCATCGGCGATGAACACGTCGATGTCGGGGGCGATTTTGACATCGAGCGCATGGTGGGCTCGGGTCAGGCGGTCGCGGACCGCGAGCACGGCGGCCTCGATCAAGGGTTCGATCCGGGTCGGCGCCTGTTTCAGCTCGAGGGCGCCCGCGTCCATGTTCGCCAGATCGAGAATGTCGTCGATGATCGACAGCAACGTCTTGGATGAGGCCGAAACGTCGCTCAGATACTCCCGCTGCTTGATATTCATGGTCCCGGTGCGCGGGCTTTCCAACAGTTCGGCAAAGCCAATGATATTGGTCAGCGGCGTGCGCAGCTCGTAAGATACATGCCCGATAAATTGGCTCTTCAGGCGGTCGGCCGCAATCAACGCCTCGTTGCGCTCGATCAGGGCGCGCTCGTAACTCTTGGCCGCCGTCACATCGGAGAAAGTGACGAGGGTGCCACCGTCGGGAAGGGGCAGCGCGGAAAAATCAATGACGCTCTGATCGGAGCGCACCATCTGGCCCTCGATCGGTTGGCGGTGCTCGGAAAATCCGGTGACCGCACGCGCGATATTCACCCATCCCCGCGGGTCGTCGTGCAACACCCGACAGTGATCGATAATCGTGTCGATATGCGGCTCGCTGCGCAACGTCTGGCTCGACAATTTCCACACCCGCTCGAAGGCCGTGTTGAAGAGGCGCAAACGGCCGTCGGTGCCGAACACCGCGACGCCTTCCTGGAGATTATCCAGCGTCTCGCGCTGCACGTCGATCATGATCTTGTAGCGGCTTTCGAGAGCCAAACGCTCGGTCGCATCGTCATAAAGGTGGGTCACGCCGCCGTCGGGTCGCGCCTCGATCGTGACGGCAAGGGTGCGCCCATCGGGCAGATGCCAGCCATCCTCGTGGGCGGTCTCGACGTTGTGTGACGCCAGCGAGCGCGACTTCCATTCACGATAATTGACGACCTGCGGCAGCCGCTGCGCCTCGCGCAGGCGATCCAATATCTGGCCGTCCGTCGGCCCCCCCGCCAACCAATCGGCATCGAGCTGCCACAGTTTCTGATAGGCCGCGTTGTAGAACGTCAGGCAGTGATCCGAACCGAAGATTGCGACCGCTGTCGTCACCCGGTCGAGCGTGCGGTCGTAGGCCTCGACTTTCCGATCGAGTTCCCCTTGCACGCTTTCCGCAGCGGTCATATCGACGGCAGCCGCAGCGCTGGCGTCCCCCAGGGGCAGCACCATCACGTCGTAGGTCTTGCGTTCGCCGCCGACGTTCAGGGACAGCCGGTTGTTGTAGCCTGCGCCGCGACCCAGAGCGGCGACGACTTCACTGCGCTGGCGCATCTCCAGCAACTCGATCTGTCGCTCGCGGACTTCACCGTCGTCGGTGGCTTCGACCGCGCCGACGTAGGCTTTATTCACCCATTCCAGGCGCCCCTCGGCCCCTCGGATCCAGACGGGCATCGGCAGCGCATCGAAAAGGCTGCGCGACAGCGTGACGTCGCGCACGAGCTTCTGCTGCTGGTCCATGATGCGCGCCAAATCGCGGCGCGACCCCGCGACATCGCGCAAACGAAGCACGGCGCGTCCCCCCGACACCCGCCCATCGGCTTCGGCGTGTCCGCCCAGTGTCGTGCGCACCAGCAGATTGAAAGGCTGCCCCGAGGCGAAGAGCGTATCCAGACCGGACTTCAAATCCCGCGCCGAAGCCGGCTCCAGCCATTGCCCGAACCGCAAGAAGCGCGCGGGGTCTTCAGGCAGACCGGGCACCGTCGACAACGTGTGCACACTGATTTTTACGTTCTGCCCCTGCTGCCAATAAACCAGCACTTGGGGCTCAGCCTGCAAAATAGCCTCGGCCGTCGCAAGACTGCGCCGCAATTCGGTGACCTCATCCTGACGCGATTGTTCACGGCGTCGATTGACGCCCAGCACCCGCCACGCGACGACGCCGACAGCGGGCAGCGCGCCTCCCACGAGGGCGACGAGCACCACGTGGGAAAACCGCACCATCCCGAACACATCAGGTCCGGCGTCGACGACGGCGATGGTCAGAACGATCGCGCACGCGAGGCTTGCCGCAAGAAGCAGCAGCAGCTCGCTACGCGCGGCGCCGTTTCTGACCGTAATGCCCGCAAAGCGCATAGCGATAGGGTAACCCTCGCGGGCACCGTCACGGCAATTCGGGCTCGAAGCGGGACATGAAGGCCAGGAAGCGGGACGTGCCAGCATCGAATATTGCTGGGGAAAACGATTCGTTCAGTATTATGAAAGGGATCGGTGATTCTGGCCAGCGATTCGACGGGCTGCGCGTACGATTTGGAGCCTCTGTGCCCCAATCAGCGCTTCGGAACCAGCGTGGGGAAACGAGGCCGACAGACGCCGGCCTCGTCCGAGCCGTCAGTACCGATACTGGTCGGTCTTGAAGGGGCCTTGCTGCGGCACGCCGATATACTCGGCCTGCATCGTCGACAGGACGGTGAGCTTCACGCCGATCTTTTCCAGATGCAGCATGGCGACCTTCTCGTCGAGATGCTTGGGCAGCGTATAGACCTTGCGCTCGTACTGGCCGGGCTTGGTGTAAAGCTCGATCTGCGCCAGCGTCTGATTGGTGAACGAGGACGACATGACGAACGAGGGGTGGCCCATGGCGTTGCCCAGGTTCACCAAGCGACCTTCGGACAGCAAGATGACGCGCTTGCCGTCGGGGAACTCGATCTCGTCGACCTGCGGCTTGACGTTGTGCCACTTGAGGTTTTTCAGGGCGCCGACCTGAATTTCACTATCGAAGTGCCCAATGTTGCACACGATGGCGCGGTCCTTCATGCGCCGCATGTGATCGACGGTGATCACGTCGATGTTGCCGGTGGCGGTGACGAAGATGTCGGCGCGTGTGGTCGCGTCGTCCATCGTGGTGACTTCGTAGCCTTCCATCGCCGCCTGCAGCGCGCAGATCGGATCGACTTCGGAGACCATGACGCGGCAACCGGCCTGGCGCAGCGACGCCGCGGAGCCTTTGCCGACATCGCCGAAGCCCGCGACCATGGCCACCTTGCCGGCCATCATCACATCGGTCCCGCGCCGAATGCCATCGACCAGCGACTCTCTGCACCCATAGAGGTTGTCGAACTTCGATTTCGTCACGCTGTCGTTGACGTTGATGGCCGGGAACAGCAGCTTGCCTTCCTTGGCCAGGTTGTTGAGCCGGTGCACGCCCGTCGTCGTCTCCTCGGAGACGCCTTTGATGTTGGCGGCGAGTTTCGCGAACCAGCCGGGCTTTTCTTTCAGCGTCCGCTTGATCAGGGCGAAAAAGATGGTCTCTTCTTCGTTGCTGGCCTTGTCGAGGAAGGCAGTGTCACCCTTCTCGGCACGAAACCCGTAATGCACCAACATGGTCGCGTCGCCGCCGTCGTCGAGGATCAAGTTGGGCGTGCCGCCGTCGCTCCATTCGAGGATCTTGCGCGTGTATTCCCAATAGTCCTCGAGGCTCTCGCCCTTGATCGCAAACACCGGAACGCCCGTTGCAGCGATCGCTGCGGCTGCGTGATCCTGAGTCGAGTAGATATTGCACGACGCCCAACGGATATCGGCGCCCAGCGCCGTCAGCGTCTCGATCAGCACCGCCGTCTGGATGGTCATGTGCAGGGAGCCCGCGATCCGCGCCCCCTTCAGAGGCTGGCTCGAGCCATACTCTTTGCGCACGGCCATGAGGCCCGGCATTTCGATTTCGGCGATGGCAATTTCCTTGCGGCCCCAATCGGCCAGGGAAAGGTCTTTGACGATATAGTCGGTCGAACGGCTCATTCGGGCGATCCTTCGCGGTTTCGATCTCATGCCGGCAGCGGCGAAACGGTCAGTCCAATCAGGCGGCGGTCAGCAGCAGGGGCCTCGCCACGGACTCAGCCGTGGCGCACGGCAGCCGTGCATGGCAGGCCACTGATGGGCGATGCCTATACAGCGGCCAGGCGATCGGGGCAACAGGATATAAAGAGATGTTTATGTGTTGATTGGCCTGCCGGCCCTGCGCCGACCGCGTGGCGTCAGGTATCCTCGCCGAACCCCGACGCAACGAGAGCCTCGAGGGCTGCGATCACCTCGACCGCTTGCGGACCCTCGGCTTCGATGACGATCCGCGTCCCGGGGCCTGCGGCCAACATCATCAGCCCCATGATCGACGTGCCGCCGACCGTATGGCCGTCCCGCATGACCCTGACGGTCGCTTGGAAACTTTCAGCACACTTGACGAATTTCGCCGATGCCCTGGCATGCAGTCC
>JANOKV010000205.1:0-5161 GCA_031419415.1 Hyphomicrobiales bacterium
GTGCAGATCTCGGTCACGGCCAACGCCTGCGGAATTTCTCCCATCGTGCGCGTGCCACAAGGCCAACTCGACATGGCGACCCGCGTGCTCGACGGCGGCGCTTACGGCATCGTCATGCCGCACGTCGACACGGCGGAGGAAGCCAAAGTCATCGCCGACCGCCTGCGTTATCCGCCGGTGGGAAAGCGCTCGATCGGCGGAACCATGCCGCAGCTCGGTTTCCCCACGATGGCGCCCGACAAGTCGACCAAGATCATCAACGATAATCTGCTCGTCATCGTCATGTTGGAATCGCCGCTGTCGATCAAGAACGCGGATGCGATCGCCGCCGTCCCTGGTATCGACATCCTGCTCGTGGGCACCAGCGACCTGACGCTCGAGATGAACCTGCCTGGCCAGCTCATGCACGCCGACGTGGTGAAGGCTTACGAGACGGTCATCGCGGCCTGCAAAAAGCACGGCAAGTGGGCCGGCATGGGCGGCGTCTACACCGACGAAGGCTTGACGAAATACATCGGCATGGGCGTCAAAATGGTCCTCGCTGGCGGCGACATGCCGTTCCTCATGCAAGCCGCCTCCGCCCGCGAAAAGCATCTGCGCGGATTGAAGGTGTGAGGTGGTTGGCTCGGTTGGGTTAGGCCGCACTTGCGGCCGTAACCCAACGTCCACGGCACAGCGAAATGTTGGGTTACGCGCTGCGCGCTAACCCAACGCCGACGCATCTGTCTCTCCCCACACACCGACGTTCACGGTCGCCCCACCACCGCCCCTCGCCCACATCGCACCAGCCCTGCACAACCAGACCGCCACGGCGCCGCTCGATCTGGTATAGATTCGGCCACGAGAGGGTCGCTGGGCCCCGCAGGCGAGCGAGGAAACGTCGTCGAATGACCGCCACAGCCGCGCAAGGCGGTCTTTTCAGCATGACCGGTCGCCAATGGCTTATCCTCTTGATGGTCCAGTTGTCGAACATGCTGTTTGGCATGACGATCACCCTCGCCAATCTCGTCCTGCCCCAGGTGCGCGGCACACTGTCGGCCACTCAGGACGAGATTTCCTGGGTGATCACGCTCAACCTCGTCGCCACCGCCGTAGCCACCCCGATGACCGGCTGGCTCGCCGCGCGCCTGGGCTGGCGCAACATGATGTTTGGGACAGTGCTCGGCTTCACGCTCTCCTCGCTCTTGTGCGGCTTGGCCACCAGCCTCGAAACCCTCATTTTCGCGCGCGTGCTGCAAGGCGCGTTCGGCGCGCCCATCATGCCCATGGGGCAGGCGATTCTGCTTGGCACCTTCCCTCGTCATCTGCAGGCGACGGCGCTCGTCATGTGGGGTGTCGGCGCGGTGTTCGGGCCGGTCGTCGGCCCTATTCTGGGCAGCATGGCGACCGAGGCCTACAACTGGCGCGCCGCCTTCTTCATGATCGTCCCGCCCGGCATCGGCGCGCTCGTCTGCATTTGGTTTGCGCTGCGTGATCACACCCACCGCACGACCGTCGAGTTCGACTGGGTGGGCTTTCTGGCGCTGTCGACGGCCATCGTCGCCGCCCAGCTCATCTTCGATCGCGGCCAGCGACTGGACTGGTTCGACTCCCAGCAGATCACGGCCTTGGCCTTCGTCGGCGTACTCTCATTGTGGATCTTCGTCGCCCACTGCCTCACCGCGAAAAATCCGTTTCTCGATCCCCGCCTCCTGCTCGACCGCAATTTCGCCATCGGCACGCTGATCGCGTTCGTGATGGGCATGCTCAATTTCACGAGCCTCGTGTTGTTCCCGAGCCTTCTGCACGACCTGCGCGGCTATCCCGATACCGTCATTGGAAATCTTATCGCGGCCCGTGGCTTGGGCAATTGGATTGCGTTTCTATTCATCGCCCAATTGACCCGCATTGCCCCGCGAACCGCCATTGCGGCGGGCCTGGCGATTCAGGCGCTGGGCGGCTACTGGATGGCCCAGTTCGACATCAACGTGGATGAAGCCAGCATCTTCTGGAGCCATCTTCTGATGGGCCTCGGCCAGAGCGTGTCCTTCACGCCGATGACCGTGATGGCTTTCACCACACTCCCCAAACACAAGATCACCGAAGGCTCGGCCGTCTTCACGATGATGCGCAACTTCGGGTCGAGCCTGTTCATCTCCCTGGCGGTCCTCGTGCTGGTGCGCTCGACGTCGGCCAACTATTCCCGCATGGCCGAATTCATCTCACCCTACCGCGAGGCCCTGGTGCTCTCGGGCCTGCCCACATCTTGGAGCCCGGAGACAGCGACGGGACTGCTGCAGATATCGAAAGAGGTCCACCGCCAGTCGGCGATGATCGGCTACGTGAACTGCTTCTATCTCATGGCGCTCACCGCCGCCCTCGCCGTCCCGCTGGCGTGTTTTCTGCGCAATCCCCCGCGAGACTCCCAACCGGCGTGAAATCCTCCGAGGCGTCATCGCGCGTCGGGTCGGTCCCTGTCTGCTTTTGCCATGCTCGATAGGTGAGCCTTGAGGCCTTGGGGGTCGAACGGTTTCGTGAGCACCACGGCGTCACCCACCCAGTCGCCGATTTGGTCGGGGAAATACCCCGTGACCACAACAAACGGCAGGCCCACGTCCCGCAGCAGCTGGGCAATTGGCGCAGCAGTGGTGCCCCGCAAGTTAGCGTCCAGGATGGCGGCATCGCAACCGTTCTGCTCGATGACTTTCAGAGCATCGGCAACGTTGTGCGCCATGGCGGTGACATTCCATCCGGCCTCTTGGGCGATGCTCGCTATTTCCAAGGCAATAATCGGCTCGTCATCGACAACGAGGATGCGGATTTCTTTTTTTTGCATACGCGCCATAACTCACGAACCTCCGCCCAGACCGAACACGTTGTCGTAACTGCCTCGAATGATGGCGTAACAGGCGCACGCCTGTCGCTCGAGGCCAACCCTGTCGATGAGCGCTATGCGACCACGCCCCAGCTCGATCAGGCCGCTCGACGCCATCCAACGGAGCGATATCGTCACCGTCGCCCGCCGCACCCCGAGGGCGGCGGCGATAACGTCTTGCGTCAGGGGGAGTACGCCGTCCCTCACCGCATCGAAGGCATTCAAAAGCCAGCGGGCAATTCTCTCATGCGCGCGGTGCCGGGCCTGGCAGAACACGGACTGCAACATTTGCGCGGCAAAAGCGTCGTGATGCACAGCCAGCACGCGGCGCAGGCCCGCACTCGACTGGACGCTGGCCAGAAACGGGCTCCGCGCCACCATTAGTGCGCGACCGGAGAACTGCACCTTTTGGCGGGTGAACGACACGTCGCCGGTGAGCAGCCCGCCGAGGCCAACCACACCTTCGTTGCCGATCGCGGCGCTTTCCACCTCGCTGCCGTCTTCGGCGGCGATCAGCAGCGAAACCTGCCCCGCGACGGGAAAATAAACCGATGTGATTCGCTCCCCCGCCTCGAACAAAACATCGCCAGCCGATAGAATGCAGGATTGGAAGCTGGGCTCCAATTTGAGACGATCGGCAGGTTCCAAAGCTTCGAGCATGCGGTTGCTGTCCGGCCCTGAGCGAGCAATCATAGTCGGCACCCTAACGAAGTAACACCCAATCCCGCCAGCACGAAAACCCGTCACGGACGTGCATAATCTTGGCAGGCTCGGGAGTTCTAGTCGGTACGCCAACGTACCGTTCGGGTTCGGTTGAATATGCGCAGGCCCAAACTCATCCGATGGCTGAGCATATCGCCTCTGCATAACGCCGAACCCAACCTCGGGTTCCCCCTTTTGCGGCCCACCAGGAATCCCATTCGGGGGTCGCTCCTTCGGCCAAATCGTGAGGAACGGGCTTGCTCTTCGCAGGTTCCGGGAATTAGCCTTCGGTTCCGATTCTTCCCTTTTCGATCGGGCTATGCTGCTTTGCAATATCGAGTATGCTACACTCCGAAACGGGACAGGACGGACGAGGGCGCGCAGCGGCGAGCCCCAGCCAGCCGATGAGCTGACGAAGGAACGAGCGATGAACGCACAGGACGGCGCCAACAGGGCGGCTACGCTGATCATCAACAACAAGCAGGTTCAGATGCCTGTACGCTCCGGCACGATCGGGCCGGATGTCGTGGATGTGGCGCGGCTCTACCGAGAGACGGGCTGCTTTACGTATGACCCGGGCTTCACCTCGACGGCCAACTGCTCGTCGAAGATCACCTACATTGACGGCGAAGAGGGCGTGTTGCTCTATCGCGGCTACCCGATCGAGCAACTGGCCGAGAGCTCCAACTTCCTCGAAGTCTGCTATCTCTTGCTGCACGGCGAGCTGCCCAAGAAGGGCGAGAGCGAAACCTTCCGCAACACCATCACCAACCACACGATGGTGCACGAGCAACTGACCCGCTTTTATTCGGGTTTCCGCCGCGATGCGCACCCCATGGCCGTCATGTGCGGCGTCGTTGGCGCGTTGTCGGCCTTCTACCACGACAGCACCGATATTCACGACCCGACGCATCGCATGATCGCCTCGCATCGCATGATCGCGAAGATCCCGACGATCGCGGCGATGGCCTACAAGTATTCGGTCGGCCAGCCCTTCATCTATCCCCGCAACGACCTCGATTACGCGTCGAACTTCCTGCAGATGTGTTTTGCCGTCCCGTGTGAGCCCTATGTGGTCAATCCGATCATCGCCCGCGCGCTCGATCGCATCATGATCCTGCACGCCGATCACGAGCAGAACGCCTCGACATCGACGGTGCGTCTGGCTGGATCATCGGGCGCCAATCCCTTCGCCTGCATCGCTGCCGGCATCGCCTGCCTGTGGGGACCCTCGCATGGCGGCGCCAACGAAGCTGTGCTCAACATGCTGCACGAGATCGGGTCGGTCGATAACATCCCCGACTTCGTCAAGCGCGTGAAAGACAAAAACGAGACCGTGCGCCTCATGGGCTTTGGCCATCGCGTTTACAAGAACTACGACCCGCGCGCCAAGATCATGCAGCAGACCTGCCACGAGATCCTCGATCTGCTCGGCATCAAGAACGAGCCGTTGCTGAAAGTCGCCATGGAGCTCGAGCGCATCGCGCTGCAAGACGAGTATTTCATCGACAAGAAGCTCTACCCCAACGTCGATTTCTATTCGGGCATCGTCTTGCGGGCGATCGGCTTCCCCGTGTCGATGTTCACGCCGCTGTTCGCCGTCTC
>JANOKV010000206.1:0-2122 GCA_031419415.1 Hyphomicrobiales bacterium
GCTATCTTCCAGTGCCGCCGCGCCGCCGAGGCGGTCAACGACAAAGTGCCAGTCGCGACCGAGCAGTGATTCGTTTTTCATAACATGCTGGAATCACAAACCGAGTCCGGAGGTCAACTGCTATTTTAGCGCCTATGCGCGAGGAGGGGTACTTGAGTATCGCACGAGTTATGCCGTCACAATGCCCTCAGCTGCGGAAGTCGACGGCGGCAGAGAACGAAAACGGTCAGGGCCACTTGCGGTCGAACCGGCGGACTTTTCGACCGACATCGGGTTGTTTGTGCGCGACACAGAACGCTCGCTGCCTACTTGAATTCCCGGATCTCTGGCTTGGCTCCCCATTGGCAGAAACCCTTCGGATCGAAGCGGAGTTGGCGCTCGCGATAGAGTAGTTCGTCGGCGATCGAGCACACGCCGGAGGAGTATTCAACCACCATGCCGTCAGGTCCTTCGAAGTAGAGGAACTTCGCCGATGAAGAGGGGTGACGGCCCGGCCCGAAGGTGATGTTCACGCGCCGCTCGTTGAGGAAGTGCAGCGAACGCATGATGTCATCGCCCGTCTCGACCTGATGATTGATGTGCTGGATGCCGGCGCGAATGGTCGGGAACAGCGAGATCGAATGATGGATCTCGTCGATGCGAAGCAGCGCGGCGTCGCCGATGCGATCGCTGACGCGTGCGTTGCACACCTGTGTCCAGAATGCCTCGTCGCGAATGACGTCGGTGGAGCAGAGGCCGATGTGGCTGAATCCCGTGATCCCGGCGTCGCGGGTACCGTGATAGCGGTTTCCGCTGGTTGCGGGCCGCAAGACCAGCTCGATCTGGTTTCCCGTCGGGTCATTGAATCCGATGAAGTCATGCACCATGCAGGCGTCGGCCTCCCCGCGCGTGCCGGCATGCACGGCATGGCCAAGTCTCTCCAACTCGGTCGCGGCGAAAGCTAGGTCGTCCTTGGCAGCAACCTCCAAGCCCGCAATTTGGATGCCAGGGTCGCCGTCGAAATAGCTGAGCGTGTGCTCGCGCATGTCGGACTTGAAGTGCCGTGCGCCTGTGGCCCACTCGCTGATTTCGAGCCCAAGGATGTTGGTCGAAAATCGCGTGGCACCTTCCAGATCACGCGTGTCGAGCCGCACATAGCACACGTTTTGCAACTTGATCATCAGCGTGCCCATTTGGGTTTTCTGTTGCCATCATCGCAGTGGAACTCGGGAACCTCGCTCCGGCTACCCCAAGTGCAGAACGACTGGGCGCGCCGCGGGAACTGGCGGGGGCGATGCGCGCCGTCATTGATCGCCTGGCCCTGGGCCACGTAACTGAAGAGAACCCCGTCAGGACCTGCGAAAGTCACGGACATCTGTCCAGATGCGGGGCGTCGCCCGGGGCCGTGCACGATGCGCACTTGGGCGTCCTGAAGGAAGAAACTCGCCTGCATGAGCCAACCCTCCTCCATCGCATCTCAACGCGATCCCGACCGTGCAGCACCTGGACACACTCAATGCCGATCAACGGCGTGCCGTTGAGCATGGCATTGCGACCCGTGTGCCAATCGACGCGCAAAATTGACCCGTCGTATTGCCTCAGCGGCCGCTCCCAGTAGGGCTCGGACTCCTCACGCGTGCGCCCTACCTTGCCGGGGAAGCCCTCGTAGCCGCGCGGTGATCTCGCCATGTCCGCCTCGCCCGAGTAATACGCTCACGGCACAGGCTGTCACGTTCGAGAGCGTACGACCACACACTTCGGCGAAATGGTTTCGCAGCTGCGAGCGACCTTTCAGGGTTTTCGGTTGGCCACGCACAAATGCCTCGGTCGAACACACCTGCTCTGACGTCGACGTTCGCCCCATCGAGTTTCGCGGCGAGCCGCGGCCGTCTTTGTGCGCGCTCCGGATTGCCTTCAACAGCTGCCAGGCGCTTCGGCGCAACGCGCGCCCGCAACGAGGACTATGGCCGCCAGCCGTGTTCTGCCGTGTCACCACGCCCAGAGGGCGCAGCGGCTAGACATCCTCTTGCTCGGCGACCTGCAGCAACGTTTCCGCATCAGCGACGCCGTACAGGCGACGCGCTGCATCGAGTGTCAGATAGCCATCGGCCAAATCACGGCCAATCGCGGTCGGATCACGTTG
>JANOKV010000207.1:0-5927 GCA_031419415.1 Hyphomicrobiales bacterium
CTGGACCTTGGTTCGGCGGTTGGCTGGCCTTCAGGACGTGCATATTCACGATTTGCGCCACACGACAGCATCAGTGGCCGTCGCCAGCAACGTATCCCTTACCCTGATTGGCGGACTTCTCGGACACAAGAGCCAGCAGACGACGCAACGCTACGCTCATCTTTCCGATGATCCGCTGCGCGACGCTGCCGAGAAGGTGGGAGCCCGCATTCAACGGGCGATGGAGCAGACCGGCGAGTTCACGCCCAGTTTGGTGGTACCCTTGCGTCTGCCGTCCAAATGATCGTCAAGAAACTTTGATGAGTGACTTCAACTCCCCAACCTCCGATCATACCCGTTTGGTTGCAAGCTGCTCTCCCCTGGCGGGCATTGATTATCCGACCATTTCTATCATGAACCGAGAGCGCCGACGCGATGCACTCGAGGGCAGACGTTCTGTACCGCGTCCGACACCGTCGTGACGGGCCAGGTGTTGCCGTCAGCCTTCCCGTGCCAGGAGTTTTGAATCCGGAAGCTCCTGAAGTGAACAGCGGAATTGGCTTACGGCCAGACTGGTACGCCGTCCAACCCAGCGGTTTCTGGCAGCCCGCAAATTAGGTTCGCATTCTGCAACGCCTGACCGGCCGCGCCCTTGCCCAGATTGTCGACTACGCCCATCGCGATCACCAAGTTTCGCTCCGGATCGGCCGCATAGCTGACGAAAGCGAGGTTCGAGCCGGCCGCCCATTTGGTCTGAGGCGGCTTGTCAGTCACGCGGACGAACGCCCGCCCAGCGGAAAAGCGCCGGGCCGCGTCTAAACACTGGTCCGTGGTGGCGCGGCCGCGACAGTAAATGGTGGCGAGCACGCCGCGGGTCATGGGCACCAAATGAGGCGTGAACACCAACCCGGCCGCGCTGCCGTCACTCAGCCGCTCAATCGTCTTGGCCATTTCCGGCATATGGGTGTGCTGGAGTAGACCGTAGGGCACCAAGTTCTCGTTGCTTTCGGCGTAGCCGAACTTGCTGTCGGCGCCGCCCCGGCCGGCACCAGAGATGCCGGTCTTGGCGTCGATCACGATGTTGCCAGGCTCAATCAGCTTGTTGGTCAGCAGTGGTGCCAACGCGGTCAGCGTCGCCGCGGGATAGCAGCCGGGGTTGGCAACGCGGGTCTGGCCTTTGATCTGGGCAGGCCAGACGTCAGCTAAGCCATACGCCCAGCCTTCGACGAAGCGGTGGTCGCCGCCGATATCAACGATCTTCACGTCCTTGCGGACGCGCGCTAGCGCTTCGGCGGAGGCGCCCGTGGGCAGCGACGCGAACAACACGTCGAGTTTCGGCAGAGTCGCGGGGTCCCACTTCTCGATCATAATCTCGGCCAGCTTGGCCGGCACCCCCGGGAAGCGGTCCACCAACCGGCTGCCGGCGCTGCCCTCGCCCGCAGCGTAGACAAGTTCGAAGGACGGATGGCTCGCGATTAGGCGCATCGCTTCGCCTCCGCCAAAGCCGCTGATTCCGACAATGCCGACGCGAATGGTCATGGTGGTTTCCTGCTGCTGGAGTAGGTCGTTGTATGATGGTGTTTCGGTGGTTGTCCTCGACCAGCCCCATGCGCAAAAAACAAAAGCCGCGCACGAGGCGCGGCTTGCGGATGATCACGTTGCTCTAAGCGTGTGTCATCGTGCTCGCGCCATGAAGGGCAAGGGCGAACGTCGACGTCGCAGGCTCAAGTTCGTGTTCATGGTCGTACGGGTAAACTCACGCAATGTCCGTGTCAATCAAGAGTACCTCATTGGAGGCATCCACTCCTGGCCCAGAAAATGTCCGCAGCTGAGCATAGCCTCCGTCGAAAGCTGACGCGCGGCAAACGGAGACTACGGGTCATGGGTACTCACACTGATCACCCGATTTCGACCGTTCGAGGCGAAAACCTTGAACCTCGACGCGATACCTCCAAGGGCGGACGATACGCTGAACGATGTCCAACGTCGTCATGGGCCAGAAGCGGCTGTCAGAGACACGATTACGTCGTGAACGGGTTGCAGATTTGACAGTCGTAGCCGCAGCGATCCGAAGCAATGTCATTGTTTGGGCACAATGGTGTTCAGAGCCTTAATGAGCTGAGCTGGCTGAAACGGCTTCTGCATGAAAAGCGCTCCAATAAATTTACCTTGCAATTGCTCGGACGAATAACCTGACAGCACGATGAATGGCAGGCCGCGCCCAGTGAGTGCAGAGGCAAGAGGGTTTGCGCTTACACCAGCGAGATTGGCATCGATGATGGCCGCATCGAAGGCAGCGTGTTCGATCAGCGCAAGTGCTTTTTCGAGTTGGCCCGCTATAGCGACCTTGAAACCGGCCTCGATGAGCAACTCTTCCAGCTCGAGCGCGATCAACGGCTCGTCCTCGACAAGAAGGATTCGCGCGGGCTGCTGCTCACAGACTGGCATTTGATGCCCGCCGTGTTCCTGTTCCCGTCTCCAACGTATTTGCGGCAAGCGCAGTCAATTCCCAGGAGACCCCGGGCTCCCGATATTCGATCACTGCCGTGCCGTCGACTGCCGCCTCCACCATGCGTCCGATCACCGTCTGGCCGAAACCATTGCGGGTTGGTGGGGTCACATTGGGGCCGCCCTGCTCCAACCAGGCCATCGAGAACGTTGGCTTTTCGACCGCAGAGACTTGCCAGGAAATGCGCACCCGCCCCTCGCTGTTCGAGAGCGCACCGTACTTGCTGGCGTTTGTGGCAAGCTCATGCAACGCCATTCCGATGCCCTGGGCGGCCGCCGCCGTCAGGCGCACGGATGGGCCATCGAGCAACACGCGCGTGCCGATCAAGTCCTTGAAATGGTCGAGCTGGGCCTCGACGAGTTTCGCCACCTCGATGCCCCGCCATTGGTTCTTCACCAGCAGGTTCTGGCTGGCGGCTAGACTGGCGATGCGCTCGGACAGGCGGGTTACGAAGGTTGCCGGGTCGGAGTGCTTCGCAGTCTGCAGGGCGACAGCCCTCACCACGGCGAGCAGGTTCATGCTGCGATGATTGACCTCGGCCAGGAGCAGCGTAGTATGCTCCTTGTTGCGTTTGAGTTCGGTGATGTCCACCACCATGTTTATGCAGCCCACGATTTCGCCCGCGCTGTTTCGCAGCGCGGTGGGATGGAGTGCGCCCCAGACCTGCGTACCGTCGGGCCGCTCGGAGATCGCCTCGGTTCCTCGAATCGAGCGGCCCTCTTTGATTGCGATGGCCAATGGGCTCTGATCGTGCGGCAGCGGCGTGCCGTCGGCCAGAAACAACTTCGCGGTCACGCACCACTCATCCTCGCCCAGTACCGGCGTACGGCCGCTGAACTCGATGGCGGCCGGGTTAAAGTGCGTGAGTCGGCCCTGTGCGTCGGTCGTGTAGATCGCCGCCGGCAGCGCGTCGATCATCTCGCGGAAGCGCCGCTCGCTCTCGCGCAGCGCCGCATTCGCCTGCTCTGCCTGCTCCGTCAACTCATGCTGGCGGATCGACGACAGCAGTAGCGCTTCGTTCATCTCGCGCAGTTGCTGCTCGATGGTCAGCGGGGGGCCGGTGTTCATCACCTAGCGGTCCTTGCCCGCGGGCTTCCCCGCCTTCTGCGTGCGGGACTTCGTGGCGGAGCCGAACTCAGGCTCTGTCTGCTTCGACTCCAACCACGGTCCGGGAATGCCGCTGGTCAGGGCGCGGTAGCCCCGCATCGGCTCGCCGATCGCTAGGCCTTTGGCCGTGACCTCGTAGGCGCACATGTCGATCGAATGCTGGCTGCGGCGCATCTTCACCACCATCAAAAGTTTACGCAATTTCCCGTTAATCGAGGCGTAGCGCATGCGCACGATGTCGTCGGCTAGGAACGAGATGGTGAAGTTGGAGAGGCCCATCGAGGTAAAGTTCTCCTCGACTTCGACCGTGCTGATGATGGTCACGCCGAGCCGCGTGAGCGCCCCGATCATCCGGTACAGAGATTCGCGAAAATCGGTGCGGAAGTCGGGGGCCAGCGCCATCTCGAAGCCGACCAGCGAGTCGATGACCAGGCGCTTGCAGCCGACTTCTTTGACCGCACTGACGATTTCGTGCACCGTCTCATCCACCGAGAGGTCCAACGGCCGCAGATAGATGAGCTTGAGCGAGCCGTCATTCAGGTTTTTGTCGAGGTCGTAGCCGAACGAGGCTGCACGCTGCATGAACTCGTTCGGAAGCTCTTCGAACATGGCGACGATGCCTGGCTCGCCTCGACTCAAACCCTCGGCGATGAATTGAATGCCAAACACGGTCTTGCCCGCTCCGGAGGGTCCGGCTACGAGCACGCTGTCGCCTTCGGGGATGCCGCCACCCATGAGGACGTCGAGTTCTCGGACGCCGGTCGAAAGTCGCCGCCGACCCTTGACGTGATGTGTTTTGTTATCGGTGAGGCCGAAGGTGCGCGGGAAGGTTTCCAGGCCGGCGGCGGTAATTCGAAAGGTGTGGAGGCCGGGCACGGACTCCTGGCCGCGCAGCTTCATGACCCGCAGCTTGCGCACGATCGAGTTGCGCTCGACACTCTGGTAGAGCCAGAACAAGCCGTCGGCCACCGTGAATACCGGGTTGTCGCGCAGCTCGCCTTCGACGTATTCACCAATCAGGAACGTCGTGGCCTGCCAACTGGTCAGGTGCAGCGCCAGGCGCTGGACGAACCCCTGCAGCTCCATTTCGCTCGAGCCGCTGAGAGCCTTGCGCACCACGGAGCGAAAGGAATCGACTACGACGATCTTGGCGTTGGACGCCTCGACCTCTTTGATGATCTCATCCAAAACGGCGCCCAGATCTTCCTTCAGCGCGAGATGGCTGAGGTTGACGAAGCGGATCGCGCCGTCCAGTTTGGATGGGTCGAAGAACGAGAACTGTTGCTGGTAGCGCAGCATTTTGATGGCCGGCTCGCCCAACACGGTGAAGTACAGCGCGGGAAAGTCTGGGCTGGCGTTGGCGAACATGAATTGGTGCGCCAGCGTGGTCTTGCCGCTTCCGGGCGCGCCGGCGATGATGTTGAAGGAGTACTCGGGCAGGCCGCCGCAGAGAATTTCATCGAAGCCCGGCACGCCGGCGGGCAGTTGCTTGATCTTCACTCGATCGTGTGGCGTTTCTTGTTCTGGCGGGGTCATTGATCGGCCTCTCGATCCTCGAATGTCAGTCGTGTGTCGGGCCAAGATTGGCGCAGCAGGCGCAGCGTGAGGGATTTGCCGATGAAGACCACCAGCAACCCGAGCAGATGCGTCGTGATCGCGACCGCCGCTTCCTCACCCAACGCGCCAGTACCCGAGTCGGCGGCGAAATGTTCCAACCCATCCACGCGACCGGCCGCATCGATCTTGACGCTTCGCAGCGAAGGCACGTGGGCGCTGGACAGCACCAGCGCCCGCTTCAGGAGCGATGTGAAGCCTTCATCGCCGGTGAGTTTTACCAGGCAAATCCGCAGCCTTTCGATTACTACCACCGCTTCATGGACGTGCGGACCGGAGGCGATCTCGCTCGCTGCCAGCAGTTGCCGTGCCAAGGCTCGCATCGAAGCAGACGGCGTGTCCATGCACGTGTATTAACCTGTCCGGTTACTGGTGCAGAGCGGCTGAGCGAATGTGGCGCGGTCGGTGCGCCACCCTTCAGTACCATAAACGCATGAACACCACCAACTTCGCAATACGTCGGATGTTCCGCAATTGCATGGCCGGCGGCATCGAGGTGCCGGCATTATGCAGAACGGACCGATCGGAAAGTCACAGAGCGTGGCGCAGCGACCACAAATTGAGCGACTTCTCTTGTGGGTCAACAAGGTCGGTGGCCGGTCGGCGGCACCACGCTCGATGATGACCGGATACCGACCGGCCGACACCGTTCGTGCCCCGACCGGAACCTCTGCCCCCGTCATCGAGCGTAGCCCGTCCGCCGGCGACAGGAAACAGC
>JANOKV010000208.1:0-3598 GCA_031419415.1 Hyphomicrobiales bacterium
GAAAAACGCAGATCCGAAGGCCGCTCGAACACCGATCTGGACCGTTGCCACCCCATGCATGGACACTTTGGCCAAATGGTGCGCTTTGCCCTTCTCGTCAACGTCCTTCTCGTTGCGTTTGTCCCGATGATCAGCGCGAGGTCCGCCGAACCCGTCCGCATCGTCGCCTTCGGGGACAGCCTATCGGCGGGCTATGGACTGCCTGCCGATAAGGCCTTCCCGGTGCGGCTCGAGCGGCTTCTCCGGGCCAAAGGCCACATCGTCACGGTCGCCAATGCGGGTGTGTCGGGCGATACCACAGCGGGCGGTCGCGAGCGCATCGACTGGGCTGTCCCGCCGGGCACAGATGCCGTCATTCTGGAACTGGGGGCCAACGACGCCCTGCGCCGCCTGCCAACAGATCGCGCCCGCGCCAACTTGGACGCCATCATCGCCAACCTGAAAGGGCGCGGCGTCGAAATCCTGATTGCCGGCATGCGCGCGCCGCGCAACCTTGGCGCGGAGTACGCCAACGAGTTCGATCGCATTTTCCCCGAACTCGCCGAAAAGCACGGGGTGGCCCTTTATCCGTTTTTCCTCACCGGGATCGCGCTCGAGCCCAAGTTCAACTTGGCCGACGGGTTGCATCCCAATGCCGCCGGAGTCGACGTGATCGCCGAGCGCATCCTACCGAAGGTCGAGGAGCTGATCACACGCGTCCAGGCCAAACGCCCGCGAACCAAGTGAGCCCCCACCATGTTGCGCCTCTTCGCCGCCATCGAGATCCCCCTCATGCATCGCACCCGCCTGTCGATGGTCTCGGGTCCATTGCCGGGCGCCAAATGGATCGACGCCGAGGACATGCACCTGGCGCTGCGCTTCGCCGGCGACATCGACAATCGGGTCGCGAACGACTTTGCCGACTTCCTGGCCCGCATCGACTTCGCACCGTTCCCCGTGCACATCACGGGCCTGGGCGCGTTCGGGGGACGCGAACCGCGCACGATTCACGCCGAAGTCGACGGCGGTGAGCGCCTCGAAGCCCTGCAACGCGCCACCGACCGCGCCGCGCGCTCCGCTGGAATCGCCGCCGAGCCGCGCGCCTACAAGCCCCACATCTCACTCGCCCGCCTGCGCGGCGCGTCCCCGGCGACCGTCGCCCACTTCCTCGGCTCACGCGGCCGCTTCGACCTCGATCCCTTCACCGTCGACCACTTCGTCCTGTTCTCGGCACGCCCGAAGGTGGGTGGTGGGCCGTATGTGGTGGAGGAAAGGTTCGGGTTGGGGTGAACCGTGTCATCCCGGCATTTATTGCCGGGATCCATCCATTGGCTGGGTACGGAGTGTACGGAACGCTGGATCCCGCGAATAAATCGCGGGATGACAAATTTGGTTTTGTCTTGCATCGCCGTGCAATACCAACCTCCCGTCATCCCGGAAACGTGAGGCCGCAGGCCGAGCGTCGTGCCGAAGGCGCGCAAGCATAGTGGCAGGGATCCAGCGTAAAATGCGTGCGAAGCACTCGATCTCGTGCCCTTCGGGCTCTTCTTCCGCTGGGTCCCGGCGCTCGTCGCAGCATAGTGGCTGCTCCTCGGCCAGGATGACGGACGTGTGGTCATTCCGGCGAAGTGAGACTCCCTCACCTCACCCGCCACCCCATCTCCCAAAACGCCGCTTCCAGCCGCGTCGCCTCGCGAAATATCGCGACCAGCTCCGCTTCGCGGGCGGGCGTCGCGTAGCGCTCGGCCAACCGGTCGAGGTGGGCACGCGCGTTGTTGGCAATCTCCTGATAGCCCGCACCCGCATATTCGCCGATCCACACGGCGTAAGGGTTGCTCGCATCCAGCGCGCCCGGTATCGCCGCTAATCGCGTGGCGATCTCCGCGTAGCCGATGACGCATGGGGACAACGCCACTTTCAACGCCAATAAATCGCCGCGCATGCCCGCGTCCAGAACGTAGCGCGTATAGCCCAACATTTCGTCGGCCGGTGGCGCGTGCTCGAGGTCGTCCGCCGACAATCCCCACCGCGCGCACAGCTTGATATGCAGACCCATCTCGACGTCGAGGATGGCTGAGATGCCAGCCGCCCCTTCGCGCATGTCGGCCAGCGTCGGGCTCTTGTAGACGGCCAGTGCATAGGCGCGCGCGAACTCGATCAGAAAGAGATAGTCCTGCACGAGATAGTGCCGAAACGCCGGCTCGGGCAGCGTGCCGTCCGCCATCCCGTTGGTGAACGCATGTTCGGTGTAGGCGGTCCACTCGGAGGCGGCGGCCGACTTTAGACGTTCGAAAAAGCCCATCGCCGCGCTCACTCCGCCGCCGCGCGCACACCTTCACCCACGCCCGGAAGCAGCCGCGCCGCCACCAGCGCCACGCGGATACGCTCGATTTCCGCCGCACTGATCTTGACCAACGGCGGACGCACGACGGCGCGCGGAATGCGGCCCAGCAGCACCAGCGCTTCTTTCATGCGATTGTGCATGTCGACGAATGGGTCGGCGTAAAACACCTGCGCCGTCGGCCGGATGCGCTCGTTTACAGCGCGGGCCCGCTTCAGGTCGTTTGCTTGCACCGCGCTGAACAACTCCTGCTGCAGATCGGCAATGACGCTGCCGCTACCCGACAGCAGACCGTTGCAGCCCAGCACCAGCGACGCATAGAGCCACGAACTGTGCGTCGACAGCACATTCACCAACCGCGCGCGGCCTTGCAGTTCGACAATATGGCGCTCGTGTTGCACGGGATTGTTGCACCAGTCCTTGATGGCGCGCACGTTGGGCACGGCATCGAGCAATTTGGCGAGCGTGTCGCGCGGATAGCCCTGGCCGCCCGCCAGCGGATATTGGAACGCGATAATCGGCAAGTCCGCCGCATCGGCTATCGCCGAGAAATGCGCGATCACCATTTCCGCATTCTGGCCCAGCGTGAACGGTCCCGGCGGAAACACCAGCAGCGCCGACGCGCCGCCAGCGGCGGCCTGCTTGGCGATGCGGGCCGCCTCGTGGCTTCCATCCGCGTAGATGCCGTGCACGATGGGCAGCCGGTCACCGATCGTCTCCATGGTGGTCGCCATGACGCGCGCCTGTTCCTCGAGCGTGCAGGAGGCGACCTCGGTCGAGTGCGCATTGATGGTGACGGCCGTCAGCCCCTTCACCGACGCCACGTCCTCGAGATGCCGCGCGAACGAGGGCAGATCCAGCGACAGGTCCTCGTGGAACGGCAAAATGACGGCCGGGATCACTCCAGCGGGCACGAAATTCCCAAATCGCGGCATAGGCTGTCTCCGTCGCAGTTCCTCGTGGCGGTGGCCAGTCTAACACACGGCCAGGCTCCGCATACCCAGGGCGGTTCCAGTTTAGTTCGCGTGCCACGGTGTCAGGCCAAAGGCCAGACACCTGCGATTCCGGCGGGCCCTTCCACGCCTTTCCTGCGCGCCCGTCTTTGACCAATTTGTGACAACCCCTATAAAGGCTTGGAGATTGCAACCCTTTCGAGGAGCCACCCATGGCCGGACCGTTGTCGCATATCCGCGTGCTCGACATGACGCGTGTTCTGGCGGGACCGTGGTGCGGCCAGAATCTCGCCGATCTCGGCGCCGAGGTGATCAAGGTCGAGCG
>JANOKV010000209.1:0-3903 GCA_031419415.1 Hyphomicrobiales bacterium
GAGCACCTGTTGCTGATCGATGGTGATGGCCAGGTCGTCGAGGGCGATGGCGAGGTCGAAGCCACCGCGCGCAACATTCATGTTGCCGGCCACCGCGCCAATCCACGCCACGCCTGCATCCTCCACGTGCACATGCCGTGGGCGACATCCCTGACCATGCTGAAGGGCGGCCGCCTGGAAATGGCGCACATGACAGCGGCGCGCTTCTGGGGGCGCACTGCCTACCACGCCTATGGCGGCATCGCGCTCGACACGACGGAAGGCGAGCGCATCGCCGAGGCGCAGAAGGCCGACCCCAACGCCGATGTGCTGTTCCTGATGCATCATGGCCTATCGATCGGCGGGCCGACGATCGCGGTCGCTTTCGACGACCTCTATTATCTCGAGCGCGCCTGCAAGCAGCAGGTGCTCGCCATGTCGACGGGCCGTGAACTCGACATTCTCCCCGAGGCGCAGGTTAAAGAGACCGCGCGCCAGTACATGCAGCTGATGGACTTCCAGGCCCAAAAGCACTTCGACGCCCTGATGCGCATCAACGGTCTGTGAGCCGCATCACGCGTTGTCACCGTCGCGCAGCAGTTGTTGCAGCACGCGCGGCATCATTTCAGGCAGGTCCTCGGCGATCAGGCCAGGACCGACGCCCGTAGCGCAGGCGCCATGCAGCCAGACGCCAGCGCAGGACGCCTCCCAGGCCGGCATGCCTTGCGCGAGGAGTCCGGTGATGAATCCAGCCAGCACGTCGCCCGACCCGGCGGTCGCCAGCCACGGCGGGGCGTTATCATTGATGGCCGCCCGGCCATCGGGCGCAGCGATGACCGTGTCGGCGCCTTTCAGAACGATCACTGCCCCGCTGGTCGCAGCGGCTGCCCGCGCCCGGTCGAGCTTGGGATCAGCCATATCGCCGAACAACCGCTTGAACTCGCCTTCGTGGGGGGTCAGGACGACGGGCCGATCCGGCTTGGCTTTGATGGCCTCAAACAGGGACTTTGCAGATGTTCCGTCGTCCGCTGCGGACTGCGCAAATGCCGTCAGCGCATCGGCGTCGAGCACGACCGCTGCTTTCTGTGCCAGCGCGACGAACACCATCTCTCGGGTCGCCTTGCCTACACCGCAACCCGGCCCGATCAATACGGCGTTGCGGCGCTGGTCCTGCAGCACCTTCGCCAACCCGCCCGGCGGTTCGAAACCTTCGAGCATGATGGCGGTGAGGTGCGCTGCATTGATGGCGAGCGCCGCATTCGGCGAGGCGACAGTGACGAGACCCGCACCGGCACGCAGCGCCCCCCGCGCGCCGAGCCGTGCCGCACCTGTCGCGTGCGGGGGACCGGACACGACGACGGCGTGCCCGCGACCATATTTGTGACCCCCGGCCGTCAAACGCGGAAACGCGCCGCGCCACAGTGCTGGTGCGTTGCGCCACGTTCGGAGGCGCGCGCTGTCGAGCACAGAAGCGGGCAGGCCGATATCGACAAGGCGCACCGCCCCACAATAATCCCGGCCGGGCAGCAAGAGATGGCCAGGCTTCATGCGGAAAAACGTGACGGTGCGCGTGGCGTGTAGGGTCGGGCCGAGCAGTGCGCCCGTGCTGCCATTCAATCCGCTCGGCACGTCGACGGACAGCACAGGCACGCTCGCGGCATTGAGCGCCGCGACACAGGCGGCTGCGGCGCCGCTGAGCGGCCGCTTCAATCCCGCACCGAACATCGCATCGATGCACAGGTCACAATTGGCGAGCAGGGGCACAATGCCATCATCGACGGGATGAATCGGTCCATCCCAGAGCGCGGCCATAGTGGCGGCATCGCCGCGCAACATCTCCCGTTCACACAGCAATGCCACGTGCACACGATACCCGCGCTGTTGCAGCAGACGCGCCGCAACGAAACCGTCGCCGCCATTGTTTCCGGGTCCACAGACGACGAGAATGCAACCGGCGATCGGGCTCATCTCCCCCGCCGCGTCGGCCACGGCCCGCCCGGCGTTTTCCATCAACACCAGCGGCCTGACGCCGGAGGCCGCCGCGAGGCCATCCGCTTCGGCCATCTCCGCGTTCGTCAGAAGCTCGAGTCCCGTGCTCATGGATCACCGTGCAGGTTGCCGGCCGCAAAGGTCGCGCGACCATTATCGCCATCGACGCTCCTAAAGAGAACGTGGCCACGTCACGATGGTCGACGGCGCGGCCAATGTCACTGACGTGTCGGCGTCAATGAGACGTCGCCTCGGTCTCCGATTGGGTGCGAGCCAGTGTCAAGGCGCGGTGCCCCGGGCGGGAAACGACGCCCCAGCAGGCAGACATTGCCCACAAGTTGGCCCCGGCGCCGAAAGCGGCCCTGGAACGAAGATTAAAACATAGGCATTTTGCCGTTTTAACATGCAGAAATTCACGCGCGTTTCCGGTGCTGCATGCGAGATTCGCCTCCAGAGCATTGAGACTACATCTGTTTTACTGTCGTTTACCTATTGGCACGGCGCATGCTAGGTCTTCTGCAATCGACCCGGAACTTCTCCGGGCCGTTGGCATCGCGTCGAGGGATCGCATGAAGAAGATCGAGGCCATTATCAAGCCGTTCAAGCTCGACGAAGTGAAAGAAGCCTTGCAGGAAATCGGCTTGCAAGGCATCACCGTCATCGAGGCCAAGGGGTTTGGCCGCCAGAAGGGCCATACCGAATTGTATCGGGGGGCCGAGTACGTTGTGGACTTCCTGCCGAAAGTGAAAATCGAAGTCGTCTTGGGTGACGAGATGCTGGACAAGGCCGTCGAGGCCATTCAGCGTGCGGCCAAGACGGGTCGCATCGGCGACGGCAAGATTTTCATCTCGAACATCGAAGAAGCAATTCGGATCCGCACCGGTGAAACCGGCACGGACGCCATCTGAACCGGACTGGACCCGAGGCTGCTCTGCGCCGATAACGTTGGGCGCAGCGCTTGCGAATGCCAGAGCACGCTGATTGGAGACAATGGGAGCTAACATGCCAGAGAAGACGCAGACGGCCGCAGACGTGCTCAAGCTCGTCAAGGACAAAGACGTGAAGTTCCTGGACCTTCGGTTCACGGACACCAAGGGTAAGATGCAGCACGTTACGGCCGACGCTTCTTGCGTCGACGAGGCGATGTTTGCCGATGGGTACGCCTTCGACGGTTCGTCGATCGCCGGCTGGAAAGGCATCGAAGCGTCCGACATGACGCTCATGCTGGACCCCACGACGGCCCACATGGACCCGTTTTTCGCCCAGACGACGATGGTGATCTTTTGCGACGTCATCGAGCCATCGACGGGTGAACTCTACGAGCGCGATCCCCGCGGCATCGCCAAAAAGGCCGAAGCCTATATGAAGAGCACCGGCGTCGGTGACGGCATCTTCTTTGGGCCCGAAGCCGAGTTCTTCATCTTCGACGACGTTCGCTTCTCGTCGGACCCCTACAATACCAGCTTCCGCATCGACGGCTCGGAACTGCCCTCCAACATGGGCACCGAGATGGAGATGGGTAATCTGGGCCATCGTCCCCGCACCAAGGGGGGCTATTTCCCCGTGCCGCCGATCGACAGTGCCCAAGACATTCGCTCCGAGATGCTGTCGGTAATGGCCGAGATGGGCGTCGTCGTCGAAAAGCATCACCATGAGGTGGCTGCCGCCCAGCACGAACTCGGCATCAAGTTTGGTCCGATGGTGCAGATGGCCGATCACATGCAGATCTACAAATATGTGATCCACAACGTCGCTCAGGCCTATGGCAAGACCGCCTGCTTCATGCCCAAGCCCATCTTCGGCGACAACGGCTCGGGCATGCATTGCCACCAGTCGATCTGGAAGGGCGACAAGCCGGTCTTCGCCGGCAACAAGTACGCCGATCTTTCCGACACCTGTCTGCACTACATCGCCGGTGTCCTCAAGCACGCCAAG
>JANOKV010000210.1:0-4751 GCA_031419415.1 Hyphomicrobiales bacterium
CTGCGTCATGGGTAATAGCCTCGCGCTCTACAATCCGCCGACGCGGGTGGCCGAAGAATTCGCGATGATCGATTGCATTTCGGGCGGCCGACTGATCGCGGGCTTTCCCGTCGGCACGCCGATGGACACGACCTACGCCTACGGCGCCAATCCCTCCCAACTGCGTGAGCGGTATTACGAGGCGCACGACCTCGTGATGAAGGCGTGGACCGAGAAAGAGACGTTCGCCTTCAACGGCCGCTACAATCAGCAGCGCTACGTGAACATCTGGCCACGCCCTGTACAGCAGCCGCATCCGCCCGTGTGGATTCCGGGTGCGGGTTCGGTCGAGACGTGGCGATGGGCGGCGCAGATGGACTACGTGTTCTGCTACCTGTCCTACTACGGCTACAAGATGGCCAAGAACGTCATGACGGGATTCTGGGAGGAAATGGGACGGCTCGGCAAGGACCGAAATCCCTATCGCGCCGGCTTCGCCCAGGTGGTCGGCGTCGCTGAAAGCCGCCAGCAGGCCCTCGATCTCTACACGGAGCCCGCCGAGTATTTTTATGGCCGCTGCCTGCACGTCGACGCGCGCTTTGCCTCGCCACCGGGCTACGTCACCGAGGCCACGCAACGCGCCGGTCTCGAGAGCCAGGTGAAAATGGCCGCGCAAGGCGCCAACGAGGCAGGGCCATCGACCAATGCGTCGAGCGCGCAGAAGATGCAGTCTTTGTCGCGCGACATGAAAGGCATCGTCGACAACGGCTACGTCATCATCGGCTCACCCAAGGACGTGACCGAGCAGCTCCACGACCTTGCGACCACGCTCAACGTCGGCAACCTGATGCTGCTGATGCAGTTCGGCAGCCTGTCGAAGGAGCTGACCAAGTACAATACGAAGCTCTTCGCCGATCAGGTGATGCCCAAGCTGCAACCGCTGTTCGCCGAGTGGGAACACAAATGGTGGCCCAACCCGATGGCGAAAGGGTCAAGAGCGCAGTTGCCGGCGTTCGCGCCGAGGGTGGCGGCGGCGGAGTGAGGGGGGGGGGTGTCACAACGCAGGTCGCTACCGCGATTCTGGAAAAGAGTGAGCCGACATCGAATCTTCCGTAGGTAACGCGCTCACGGTAACAATGAACAACAAGTGGTCAGAACCGAACGCACCATGGCGCAATGAGCCAGCCTCTGAAAATCAGAGACGTAGGCTCACTGAAGACGGCATCGCGTTCCGCTCCCGCATCACGAAAGGGGAGGCCTCAGACCTAATTTCATCGTCTGTCCCCCCCGAGGGTGAAGACATGGCGGTGCTGAAATTTTTCAATGTACGGCTTTCTGCAGGCGCTTCCGAACTCGATGCGCTCCACGCTATTTCGAAGATCTTTTCCGAGCCCTCCAACCTTGAGCGGTGGAACAAGCGACCGGCAACAAAGGAACAACGTGACATCGTCAAGGCTGTCGAAGGTAAGGTTCCGACCGGGCTAACTTACGATGATGCCGAGAAGAGAATTTCCGACTACGACGATGATGACCAACTCTCAGAGAAAGCTGAAGAGGCGATCGAAGCACAAGAGCGCAAAGAATTATTTCGTGATCATCATCAATCTCTGAACGAAGATGGCTCGATATACGGTTTAAAACGCACGAGCTTAGCACTCGTTACTCGCGCGATATCCGAGTGGGAGGTGGAGACTGGACAGACGCTTGAGAAACTCGAGCGCGATGATTATTTCTTCGACAGACTTGCTGAGCGTATACGAATCCTCGACCCTTCGAAGGCTACGAGGGAATACGGTCAAATGCCCGAAGTATTTCGGCCATGGGCATATAAGATGAACTCGCCGAAGTTGCGGCAAGATTCGCCACCGTCAAGATGGCAGTCCCAGAACAAGAGCGAATCTAGCCCCCTAACAGCAATCCTCGCCCTCATGATCGCTGTCGCAATCATAGTTTGGGTTTTCCGCTGACCGTTCAATCCTCTTTGAATTTTTCAAACAAAGAGCGCCAATCCCTCCCCGCCGTAGCTGCGGGGAGTTGGCGTTCCTGGCGCTCAGTCAACCGTTCGGATTCAACGCAAGTACCGGCCGGCCGGGGATCAAGCTACGAAGCGATCTCACGATCGAGGTTGGGACGATCTCCCGGCCGGCCAAATTCTTCTCGCACGATTCCGACAAACAAGGTTGGGTTAGGTCGCTCTCGAGGCCGTAACCCAACGGCTACGGCGCAACGCAAATTGTTGGGTTACGCGGCGCTGCACGCCGCTAACCCAACCTACGGCTGCTTACTGGCGCCAGCATCGCCTCGATCGATATGTCCAGGCCGGGCGGATCGAGGTGCAGCGTGCCCTCGGTCGGTGCGGCCGGTGGGACAAGGAGATCCCCCTTGCGGCGGTAATGCAGCACCTGCCGCTCGAGCGGATCGATGACCACGAAGTGTTCGATTGAGGCAACGCGACTGTAACCCTCGACCTTGATCGCAAGATCGCGCCGCATGCTCGCCGGGGTGGGCGACAGGACCTCGAAAACGGCAACGGGATTGGGAATCTCGAGAGCGTCGTCCGCAACCTCGGGAAGAGAAGCGATCAAGGCATCGGGCTCGTAGGCCCGATCTGAGGCTATGCGAACGGTCGGACCATCGGGCATCGCGTAGAAGGGCAACCCGGCTGCCTCGATCGCTGCGGCCAAGGCTGCATAAACGCGCTGCTTGGTCTTCGTGTGGCTGGCATTCTCCGCTTGCATCGGGACGATCCTGCCGGCCTCCAGCTCATAGCGACCACGCTCCTGCTCCATACTCCAGCGCAGGAACTCCTCGACGGTCAGGCGGGTCGGCAGAATGGCGTTCATGGGGTCATGCTAACACAAGCGAAAACACGCTGACACTCCCACTTCCTCCCCACCTTGGACTTTGTCCGGGCTCAACCCGAAGTGGCGGAGGATTGCGAGCTGGCCGGGTGCGCCGGCGGCGATGCCGGGCCGACACCCTCCCAACCCCTCAATCCGCCCACAATAGATCGAGCTGGAACGTGTGCGCCTCGAAGGGCGGCGCGGTGACGGGGTCGGTGTTCTGGAATGTGGCGGACAGGAGCCACTTGTCGCCCTGTCGCGCGAAGACTTCCAGCGTCCGCACGATGGGGTCCACGTACCAGCAGTGTTCCACACCGAAGGTGGCATAGATTGCAAGCTTGTCCGTCCGGTCGAAGCGCTCGGTGGCCGGCGACAGTACCTCGCACACCCAATCGGGCGGCGTCTCGATGTAGGCGGTATCGGGCAGCTTGGGCAGCCGCTCGCGCCGCCAGCCCGCGATGTCGGGCACGAGGATGTGCGGGCCCAGGCGCAGCTCCGGTTCGAGCAAGAAAATCCAGCCGCCCGGACCTCCGCGACCAAGGCCAAAAGGATTACGTAATTCACCGTATACTTCACCAGACGCCTTGGCGTGCCGTGGCGTCGGTCGTGGGTGCGTGTGCAGGACGCCGAACGCGATCTCACCCACGACATGGGGCGGCAAGGCCTCGATGGCAGCGTAGATGGCGGGGCGCGGCACCGTCAGCGGCATGGGCGCGAGGCTTTCGGTTCAGGAGCACGGTTGGACGCTATCATTTCGGTACACCCGCTGCCACTGCAGCGAACGGGCGCAACGATTGGTCCCGCGCGTAACCCAACAATTCGCCGCACGCCGTGGATGTTGGATTACGCGACGCTGCGCGCCGCTAACCCAGACTGGCCTGCTGGGGAATTACTTGGGATCACGTCACTCGAACAAGGACTTGAGTCGTGAATAGATGGGCCTGGTAATTATCCAGAAGAGCCCCCAAAAAGCGCCAAGCGGGGATAGTCCCAGGACACCAGCTAGAAAATTATTCGTATTCCCAGAAAATGGAAAAAGCAGCCAAGGAGCTACAACTCCCCCCAGCGGAACAAGTACCCAGGACAACCCCCGCCATTGTCTCCTCAGGCAAGCGGCCTCGATCGGCACGTACAGCACGAGCGTTACAATAATGCCCGGGATGGCCAGAATAATTGCCAACCCAAAGATGACGCCAGCATCCGGCGACCTGGAGACGATCAACAGTATAGATAACATGATGACAACAAAAAATATTTGAAGTAACAGTCGCGCAACAACCTCACCCGCTGTCATACTTTTATCCTCATTTCAATCAACGCATTATTATTCCGATACCTTGAGGATTTTCTTAATTACCCACGGCATCCACCACAAATGGTCGATATCGTTACTGCCGACGTTCGCCCGTGCCGTATCGATGATGCGCGCCACTGCGGCGCGCTGCATCGGTGATCTTCAGCGGATGGCACTGTGCGCCATCCCGTTTGCGGAACCACCACTTGATGAGCACAAGATGGCAGTGATGCGGGCCGTGGTGGGCCGTGCATCGGCTCCGCCCCCCGCGTTCACCATAACACCACACTCCCCTTGCTCGACTTATCCCCGCCTCTCCGACCCGTGCTTATAGTGCTCGCCATCCGCACCGAAGAGGGGCCTGGGCTCGAGCTGGGACGTTTCGGGAGGTGCGGGAAAGCGCGTTCGATAGGCAGCGCGGGGCGACTCAGCCCGCCTCCGCTCGGCGCCGCGCCGGGTCAGCCGTCGTGAGACGCCCCAACCGGCAGAAGAAGGCCGCGGTCAAATATGGATGCACGCGGCATTCGCGGAGCCGGCCGTCGATAAAGGGGGCCCACCCCCGTCATGCGCGCGTGGAGCGGCGAGGCCGCATCCAATTCAAATGCAAAAAGTGAGGTCTCGCCGCTCCGCGCACC
>JANOKV010000211.1:0-7007 GCA_031419415.1 Hyphomicrobiales bacterium
GGTTTCCATGGTCTCTGGCCCGGCAAATCGCAAGTTGGCTTCGAGCCCGGTGAGCGCATCGGAGGAAAACGACGTGCGCTCTTCCAGAAAAATGCGCACCTCGTCCGCATAGTCGATCTCATCGAAACTTTCGGTGACGAGACCGGTGCTTGCCGCATCCGAAGCATCGATTGCGCCGGTCAGGGCCTCGAGCTTCGCCACATGCTCCGGCTCGCCGAGAAATCGTGTCGCGAGCCGCGTGAGGCCGTTCGCCATCGGATATCGGCCGAAATTGCACGCCGCGAGCGCCACGGTTGCCTCGGGGCGGTTTTCGCCTGTCATCTTGCCAGCGAACATGTAGGCCCGATCCGACGCGAAGATAATCTCAGCGAGCGTCCCCGCAAAGCAGGAGCCGGGCTCGATTAGCGTGACGAGACTGCGCGAGGTGACGTCGATGCGTTTCAGAACGCGCTTCCAGTTGTTCGCGACTTCACGCACGAACCAATGCGCCTGATAGGTCTCCAGCACGTGGTCGTAGGCCAGAACTTTGGCGGGATCGCCCTGCGACTTGAAGATGAAGGTGCCGATATCGAGTTCGTTGAGGCGCATATGGAGAATGGCGTCGTCCAGGTCGCGGGCGAGCTGGAGCATGTAGAACGCAGCGCCCTGGGCTTGGATGTCGGCCGGCGACATGGGCGGCAGATCGGTGGGGCCTTCGAGCACGAACGTGGCGCGCCGCCCGGGTCGGTCGATCTGGACGCGCACCGTGGCGTAGGTCACGGCGTCGGCAGAGATCGAGCGCTGCACGGGAGTGAGCGCGACGCCCTTGGCATCGGCAGGGCGATCAGACAGCCCGGCAAGACGCTGCGCGGCCGCGGCCACAGCCGCATCGAATTTCGAGTTGGCCACCGACTGATCGACGAGACGCCACTCCACGGCGCGCTTGCCCTTGATGCCTTCCTCGATCGTGCAGAACGCATCGGCGCGATCCCGCCGAACCTTGCGCTTGTCGGTCACGCGGGTGAGGCCGCCGGTTCCAGGCAGCACGGCCAGCAACGGCAGTTCCGGCAAAGAGACCGTCGAATTGCCATCGTCGGCGAGAATAATCTCGTCGCAGGCGAGCGCCAGTTCATAGCCTCCGCCGGCGGCCGTACCCCGGATGGCGCAGAGAAACCTCTGGCCGGAATGCTGGGACGAATCTTCCATGCCATTGCGCGTCTCATTGGTGAACTTGCAGAAATTCACCTTGTGGGCATGCGAGGAGCCGGCCAGCATGCGGATATTCGCGCCCGCGCAGAACACCCGGTCCTTGGCTGATTTGAGGACCACGACCTTGACCTCGGGATGCTCGAAGCGAAGCCTCTGGAGCGCGTCGGCCAACTCGATATCGACGCCCAAATCGTAGGAATTGAGCTTGAGCTGGTAACCCGGAAACAGCGTCGCATTTTCATCGACGTCCATGATCAGTTCAGCGACGTCGCCGTTGAACGCCAATTTCCAATGCCGGTACTGATCCGGAGCGCAGCGGAAATCGACAATCCCCGTCGGCGTCGTCACTTCAGACCCTCGATCGGCCATTTTCTTCCCCTTGCGCCCGAGCGCGCTGAACGAAATCAATAACCCGCACGCCATCGCAGATGTCAACGGGCGTCGACCGACGCTCGGGCCGCAATCCGGCCGGCGTCCTCCAAATATTTTCGATCGTCGGTCCACAAATGCGTACCGCCGTACATCGCCGCTGATATCATGTGGGCATCGCTGGGCGTCGAACTGCGAGCGTCGCTCGAATGGCGATGAAAAACGATGGCCGTCAAAAAGGAGCATGACGATGACGAAGCGTGTGGCTCTCATCACAGGTGGAATGGGCGGGCTAGGCGAGACGGTTTCGACCAAGATGTCGGACGCTGGATACAAAGTCGCTGTCACCTATTCTCCTTCTAATAAGACGTCGGGCCAGTGGCTCGCCGACATGAAATCCCGTGGTTACGATTTTCGCGCCTTCCCCTGCGATGTCGTCGATTACGACTCTTGCGCTGCCTGCGTGGCGGCGGTGGTCGAAAGCCTGGGGCACGTCGATATTCTGGTCAACAACGCCGGCATCACCAAGGACATGACCTTCAAGCGCATGACCAAAGCCGATTGGGATGCGGTCATTCACACCAATCTCGACAGCGCGTTCAACATGTCCAAGCAAGTGCACGATGGCATGATGGACCGTGGTTGGGGCCGCATCATCAACGTTGCGTCCGTCAACGGCTCCAAGGGAGCGTTCGGACAAACCAACTACGCCGCCGCGAAATCGGGCATGCACGGCTTCACCAAATCACTGGCGCTGGAATCCGCGCGCAAGGGCGTCACCGTCAACACCATCTCGCCGGGCTACATCGGAACGAAAATGGTGACGGCGATCCCCGCAAACGTCCTCGAAGGAAAAATCCTGCCGCAGATTCCGGTCGCCCGGCTCGGCAAGCCCGAGGAGGTCGCAGGCCTGATTATTTATCTGTGCTCCGAGGAGGCCGCCTTTGTCACCGGCGCCAACATCGCGATCAACGGTGGGCAGCATATGCAGTGACGGCAGGTTGGGCCTCCGCCGGGCGATCGACCGGTATCGATGCGCTCGCGACGCGCGACAACGCGCGTCCGATCGCAATCAGGACCGGGAGGTCGCGCGCGTCCGTCGGGCGGTCGATCAGAGAGGCGAGGGTGCCAACCCAGCGCTGCTCGCCCTCGCGGCCGACGCCCGTCGCAACCACGACCGGAGTTGCTGGAGCCAAGCCGTGCCCTATCAGGCGGCGTGCGATGTCGGGAGCCGTGCGACCTGCCATGTAGAAGAGCAGCGTCGTTGCGGGATCGGCGAGCCCCCGCCAATCGAGATCGGCCGGTAACGCGCCGTGCCGGGAGTGCCCGGTCACGAACCTGACCGACTGGGCGAAGTCGCGATGGGTCAGGGACACACCGAGTGTGGAGGCCAGCGCAATCCCAGCCGTGATGCCGGGCACCACCGAGACGGGGATGCCGGCCGCCTCGAGGTCGGCGATTTCCTCACCGGCCCGTCCGAAAATCATCGGATCGCCCGACTTCAACCGCACCACGTGCTTGCCTTGCCGGGCGAGGCTGATCATCAACGCGATGATGTCTTCCTGGGCGCACGACGCCCGCTTGCCGCGCTTGCCGACCAGCATGCGCTTGGCCTCTCGGCGGGCAAGCTCCAGCACGTCGTCGGAGACGAGATCGTCGAACAGGATGATGTCGGCCGATTGCAGAGCGCGGACGGCTTTGAGCGTCAGCAGTTCGGCATCGCCGGGGCCAGCGCCCACCAACGTGACGCGGCCGTTCGTAGGCCCACCGTCGGATACAATATCATCGATCAGCCGTGTCACATCGCTGGCGGTCTCGGCCCGCGGCGCAGGCCCGAAGGCGCGCTCGGCGAACGATTCCCAGAACGCGCGACGGTCTTGGCCTGGGCTCAGGCGATGGCCCACCCGCGCACGGATCTCCTTGGCGAGTTGCCCCCAGCCCGCGAGCGATGGGGGCAGCAGCGTTTCGATGCGGCGTCGGATCGCCTGCCCGAGGATCGGCGCCGCGCCATCGGTGGAAATGCCGATCACCACAGGCGATCGGTTGACGATTGAGCCGAACTGGAACTGGCAGAAGGCTGGCTTGTCGATCACGTTCACGGGCACGCCGGCCGCCGTCGCCGCCTGGTAAAAGGCCTGGGCCTCGGCATCGTCGTGCGCATCGCAGAGGGCGATCGCGGCTCCGTGAAGATCAGTGGCGGCCCACGATCGCGGCACGTGCACGAGCGTGCCCGAGGCGGCACCCCGATCGAGCAACGCTTGCGCTTCCGGGCCGACTTCGGTGGTATAGAGCGCGACATTGGCGCCCGCCGCTGCCAACAGCTCCGCTTTCCAGGCCGCAGGCGCGCTGCCGCCTGCAACGATGGCGCGTTTCCCGGAGAGATCGAGAAACACCGGCAACTTGGCCAGTGCGCCCACGCGTGCGGGAGCCGCCTCAGACGGTTTGCGGGACGCAAGTCGCATCGATCAGTCTCCAGAATTCCGCGCGGCGCGCGCCGCAATGGCCTGGATTGCCCGAGGCCCGTTTCACGCCACGCGCCGTGTCGGAATCGAACTGGCGTCGAGGAACATGCGGTCTGCTTCCAGCTTCACTGCGTAGGTGCGCACGTGCCCCTCGTCGGCGCCCAAGGCACGCCCCGTTTCTAGGTCGATCACCCAGTTGTGCAGCGGGCACGTCACCGAGCGGTCGTGCACGATCCCCTGGGCGAGCGGGCCGGCCTTGTGGGGACAAGCGTTGTCGATGGCGAATGCTTCATTCTCGGCCGTGCGAAACACGGCAATGCACCCGCTCGGCGTCTTGATGAGGCGCGCGCCCCGCACCGGGATGTCGGCCAGAGCGCCGATATCGACCCATTTCTCGGGTGATCGGTTCATTCCGCAGCTTCCTTGAAGGTGAGGTCGGCCAGTGGGCGGAACTCGTGCGCTTCCTTGCCGGCGACCCGCTCGGCCCAGGGGTCGATCTGGACGAACGTTTGAGAAAAGGCAAAACGATCGTAGAGCTTCCGGCGGCGCTCGATGTCCGTCATGACTTGGGCTCGGATCGTCTCGACGCCGACGCGTTTGGCCCATTTGTAGATGCGCTCGAGGTAGCGGCCTTGTTCGCGGTAGAGCTGGGTCAACGCCGCGATCACCTCGATCGCCTCGTCCTCCGTCTCGACGTGTCCGAGAACCTCGGTTCCCTTGATGTCGAGCCCGGCAGCTCCGGCGAAGTGGATGTCGTAGCCCGACTCCACGCAGATGACGCCGACGTCCTTGCACGTCGCCTCGGAGCAATTGCGCGGACAGCCCGATACGGCCATTTTCACTTTGGCAGGCGTCCAAGAGCCCCACAGGAACTTCTCGAGTTTGACGCCCAGACCCGTCGAGTCCTGAGTGCCGAAGCGGCACCAATCCGTGCCCACGCACGTCTTGACGGTCCGCAGACCCTTGGCATAGGCCGCGCCCGAGACCATGCCGGCTTTGTTGAGGTCGGCCCAAACGGCGGGCAGGTCTTCTTTCTTGATGCCCAGCATGTCGATGCGTTGGCCGCCCGTGCATTTCACGGCGGGGATGGAGAATTTGTCGACCACGTCGGCGATGGCGCGCAACTCTTTCGCGCTCGTCATGCCGCCCCACATGCGGGGTACGACCGAATAGGTGCCGTCCTTTTGGATATTGGCGTGGACACGCTCGTTGATGAAACGCGACTGGCTGTCATCGACATAGTCACCGGGCCACATGGCGATCAGGTAGTAGTTGAGCGCTGGTCGGCATTTCGCGCACCCGCACGATGTCGTCCATTCCAGCGCCTGCATCAGATCGGGGATCGACTTCAGGCGCTTGGCCACGATCAAGCGGCGCACGTCGTCATGGCCCAAGCTCGTGCACTTGCACATCGGTTGTACGGCGGCCGGATTGAAGGCGTCACCCAGCGTCGCCTTCAGGAGCTGCTCGACGAGCCCCGTGCACGAGCCGCAACTGGCCGAGGCCTTCGTATGCACGCGAACATCGTCGACCGTCATGAGGCCGAGGCTGGTGATGGAGGTCGTTATCTTGCCTTTGCAGACGCCGTTGCAGCCGCAGATTTCTGCCTCATCCGGTAACGCTGCAACGGCTGCCGTAGGGTCCAGAGGATGCCCTCCGGCGTAGGCTGGACCGAAAATGAGTGTGTCTCGCAGCTCCGCGATCGACGCGCCCCGCTTGATGAAATCGAAGAACCAGGCCCCATCCGCCGTGTCCCCGTAGAGCACGGCGCCGATCATTTTGTCGTTCGTGACGACCAGTCGCCTGTAAACGCCGCGCGTCGCATCGCGCAGAACGATCTCTTCGCGATCACCGCCTTCCGCGAAGTCTCCAGCGGAGAACAGATTGATGCCGGTCACCTTGAGTTTCGTGGCGACCGCGCTCGGTGTGAATGCCGCGCTGGAATCGCCCGCCAGTTGCGACGCGATCACGTCGGCCATCTCGTAGAGCGGCGCCACGAGGCCAAACACCTGCCCGTGCGCTTCGGCGCATTCGCCGACGGCATAAATATCGGGATCGGACGTGCGCATCGCGGGATCGACGACGATGCCACGGTTGACGGTGAGCCCCGCATCTTTAGCCATCTGAGCATTCGGCTTGATGCCGACGGCCATCACGACGAGATCGGCCGGCAACCGTGTGCCGTCTTCTAGCAGGACGGCCTCGACCTTCTTTTCCCCGAGGATCGCTTTGGTGTTGGCCTTGGTGATGACGGTGATGCCGCGCGCTTCGATCGCCTTTTGCAGTAGGTGGCCAGCCGGCGTGTCGAGCTGGCGCTCCATCAGCGTCGGCATGAGATGGAGCACCGTGACATCCATGCCCTGCTCTTTGAGGCCAACCGCGGCTTCGAGACCGAGCAAGCCGCCGCCGATGACGACGGCGCTGCCACGGGCTTTGGCGGCGACCAGCATGGCTTGCACGTCGTCGAGGTCGCGATAAGACAGCACGCCTGCAAGCTTGTGGCCGGGCACCGGAATGATGATCGGCAGCGAGCCCGTGGCGATCAGCAGCTTGTCGTAGGGTACTGTCAGCCCCCGCGCCGACGTGACGGTTTTGGCGTCTCTATCGATCTGCGTCACCGACGTGCCTTTGTAGAGGGTGACCCCGTTCTTGACGTACCATCCGTCCCCATGAATGACGATTTGGTCGTAGCTCTTCTCTCCCGACAGCACGGGCGAGAGCATGATGCGATCGTAGTTGACCCTGGGCTCGGCGTTGAAGATCGTCACGTCGAAGGCGCCTGGCGCACGCTCGAACAGTTTTTCCAGCGCGCGGCCCGGCGCCATGCCGTTGCCGATGACGACCAATCGCTCGCGTATCGCAGGCGCCACCTTCGCTTTCGGCTTGGAAGATTTCGGCGTGGCATTCCGCGCGGTCATGACGATGCCTCCACATAACGGTGACGTTCATAGAGGAAACGAAGCACGGCCTCGCGAGCGGCGATGTACG
>JANOKV010000212.1:0-2189 GCA_031419415.1 Hyphomicrobiales bacterium
CATAGACGCGTTGCGTGGCCCGCGACACGAACACCGACACCGGCTCGGTCATACGGGCCGCATCGCGAACCTCGGCCTGAGCCACAGCGCGCGCATCCTCAGCGACTTTGATCGCCGCCCGCGCGGCCTCCTGGACGGCCATGCGTTGCGCGACGATCACCTTGGCGTCGTCGAAGGCAACGATCAGAGCTGCCAAATCGGTGGCAATTTTCGCACGCGCCTGCTCAGCGCTGGCGCGCGCCTCGTCGGTTTTGGCATCCGATACTTTGCGCTCGGCGACCGCCAAACGCGGTGCGGCGCGTTTGTGGGCGAGTTCAGCGGTCTTGACGGCGCGTTCGGCCTTTTGGAGCTCGAGGGGAGCAGCCTTGCCGGCCTTGCGGGCGTCCTCGACGGCCTTGACGGTGGCGGCCTGCCGCTGCGCCGCTATGCTCTGACGCAGGCGAGCCGCCTCGCTCGGCGTGAGGGTTGGCTTGGGCGTGGCAGTTGGGGCGGCTGGCGTGGCGACAGCGGCCTCAGTCTGCGGCAGGCCGACACCCAGCATCATGGGCGTTTCCGCGCCGACGTCGCGGGGCAGCGGCGGACGCACTGGAGCGGGGTTCTGAGGGACGCTTTCGATCCCGGTCGAAGCGGCGCGCGGCTGGAAGAGTGCCGCATGGGAGATGGAGGCCGGCGTCGTGGCATTCTGGGTGATGACGACGCGCGTGTTGAGCTTCGTCATGTCGAACCACGTTCGCGCAAAGCCGTGCGGCAACCGGATGCAGCCGTGCGAGGCCGGATAGCCGGGCAGCGCGCCGGCGTGCATAGCGACACCCGACCACGTGATGCGCTGCATGAACGGCATCGAGGCGTCGTCGTAGAGATTGGAGAAATGCTCTGCCTTCTTCTCGATCACCGAGAAGATGCCATGGGGCGACTCGTGGCCCGTGCGGCCAGAGGAGATGGGCGACGAAGCAACGAGGCCCTGGCGGTCATAAATGTCGAGCCGCTGCGAGCCGATGGAAATGAGCGCCAACAGCGGGCTGCCCGGCTCGGGGGCCCGCGACAGCACGGGGGCTGGCTTGGTTTTGGGCTGGGACTGTGGCGTGCGCCCCGAGGCACGATGCTGTGTGGTCGGTCGGTCGCGTTCCCATTGCGCATGAGCGGGACTGGTCAGCTCGGACAGTGTCGCTGTCGCAAAGACCATCCCCAGAGCACTGCCTCCCAAAGGCAGCAAGTAACGCTTTGAAAAATCGCTCAATTGTCCCACCACGCACAACTCCAGTTAAACTCGTCGTTCTCGGTCAAAACGCTCAGACCGGCCGTTAGCGCCGCCCTGTCCGTCCGTCCGCCGTTCGCCCCTTACGACCGGCCATGACACAAGCCATCATATTCGATCATCCATAACACGGCGTTACGGATGCGAGTTCAGGGTAGCCAGACGAGTTCGCACTGCAACGAGATTCGGGTCCAGGCCATCCACATCGCGCGAGGGTCGTGCATGCGGGCAACACCGGAGCTGATTGGATGCGGCGGCCGGTCAGAAGAGGCGACCGCCTGCGAGTCGGACCCCACCCAGCACGACCGCAATGGCGATGACCAGGCAGGTCGCGGCGCGCGTTGCGCCGACGATTCGTGCCTCGCGGGCATCCTCGAAGCGGGCTGCGGGCTTGCGGCCCGTCAGCATGGGCCGAATGAGGTTCTCGCGCTTCCACACGAGGTAGAGCAAGTTTGCCGCAACGTGCAGGGCGATAATGATCAGCAGACCATCGAACATCAGCAAGTGCCATTTCGTGGCCCACGCCCACGTCGCGTCAGCCACCTTCGACGACAGCGGACCGCCGACGTTATCGTCGTGATCGTCATAGGAAAAAAGGCCGAGCAGACCCTGTGCGCCAACGACGCCCAGAATGACAAACACCATTGACCCACCGAGCGGATTGTGGCCGAGAAAATAGCGTGGTCGGCGCAGGACGAAATCCAACGCGTAGCGAGCAGAAGTCCAGGGCCAATAGAGAAATTCCGTAAAACGGGCCGTCGAACTGCCGACAAAGCCCCACAGCACGCGCCAGACCACCAGCACGAGGATCGCGTAACCGTTCCACGTATGCCACACGAGGCCCGCATCGCCGTACTTGCGCGAGACCCAGGCGAGCCCGACCAAAACGACCAGCGTCCAGTGGAACAGGCGCGTCGGCACATCCCATACGGCG
>JANOKV010000213.1:0-23978 GCA_031419415.1 Hyphomicrobiales bacterium
CGGATAACGGCTGTTCTTGCGCTCGTAGGTCGTTCGGTTATCGTTTGTCCACATCCCTGACCGCTCGCGAATCACGCGCACGGTCACACAGAATCACAACTGATTCTCGGGACTCAAGAACTTTCGGGACGGGCTCTAAGATTAAAGAGAAATGCTGAGCGTGCAATTTAACGCGAATTTTTCCAAATCAATAGGGGCGAATTGACGGTATTCGAATGCTGTCATCATGTGGTCAAACCCGGGCGTTTGCAAATTGCGGCGTCTCAAATACTGATCGAGTGGTGGCCCGTGTCCCAGTCAAAGAAATCGAACTCTACCAATCGCCAGAACGAGGGTGAGCACGGGCACAAAGGGCGCCATGGAGGGCACGGGGAACACGCTCCGGGCCATGCGTCGCATCATCACCACCACCACCACCACCATCATCACCATGGCAACGGACACCATGGTCCGGTGAAACCGGGAACGCCAGCACCAGGGCCCACGCTGCCGGCGATTTCGCCCAGGAATGATGCTGCGGCGGCGCAGGAAGATGCCATCGCGACCGGCAATGTATTGATCAACGACGGAGCGGGAACGGGTGACATTTTAACGGTCATCGCTTGGAGCGGCGGTCCCATCGGGACACCGTCGACCGTTGCGGGTCTCCAGAACGCCACCATCACGCTGCACTCCAATGGGGCGTATGCGATCGATGCTGCGGCGGCCGATGCGCTTGCTGCTGGTGAAAGCGCGAGCCAAACATTCACCTACAGCGTGCTGCGGACCAATCCCAACGGCACATCGACCCATAGCGTGTCGTTCGTTGTCACGATCACGGGCGCGAACGACGCCCCTGTCATTGCGACGAGTATTTCGGCCGCCCAAGTGACCGAACAGGGCTCCAATGTCGATGCCGGTTCGATCAGTGCATCTGGTGCAATTTCTTTCGACGACTCGGATGTGACGGACATGCACACGCTGTCTGTTGTGCCCGTCGGCCCGACCCTCGGCAGTCTATCGTCGCTTGCCATCACCGATACGGCAACGGGAGCGGGCGATGGCGTCATTTCGTGGACATATGCGGTCGACGCGGCGTCGGTCGCCTATTTGGCCGCTGGCCAATCCCGTGTCGAGGAATTCACGGTCACGGTGGCTGATGATGACGGTTCGCCCATGGCGGCCAGCGTCATCGTGCGGGTCACGATCGTAGGAACCAATGACGGCCCGATTGCGATCGCCGACAGCAATGGAAGCGATGTGGTCGTCGAAGCCGGAGTGGCAACGGGTGATGCCACTGCATCAGGCAATGTGCTCGCCAATGACAGCGACGTCGACAGCGGCGACAGTCGCTCCGTGACGACTGTTGGCGCGTTCCAGGGGACCTACGGCACGCTGGTCATGGCGGCCGACGGTAGCTGGACGTACACGCTCGACGATGCGGACGCCGATACGAATGCGCTTGCCACAGGTACGCAAGCCTCGGAGGTATTCACCTACGCGATCTCAGACAGCCATGGCGCCACGGCTACGGCCTTGTTGAATATCTCCCTGACGGGCGCCAATGACGGCCCGATTGCGGTCGCCGATTTTGCGAGCATGAACGAAGACACGACGTTCACGCTTCCCGTCAGTAGCATCCTCGGGAATGACTCGGATCCCGACGGTGACGCGTTGGCGCTGGTGTCGGTGCAGGACGCGATTGGCGGCACGGTCGCGCTCGATGGTCTGGGCAATATCGTGTTTTTGCCGGCGAAAGATTTCTTCGGCACAGCATCGTTCACTTATACGGTCCAGGACCCGTCGGGCGTTACGGCGACGGCGCAGGTTGTCGTCTCAGTGACGCCAGTCGCCGTGCCAGCGATTGCAACCGACGACAGTAGTTTCACGACCAGCGGTAGCACCGCGTTGACCTTCGCGCCGTCTACACTGCTCGTCAACGATACCGGCAACGCGCTGGCCCTCAGCGCGGTTTCAGGTGCATTCGGCGGTAGCGTCACGATGAATGCCGCCGGCGCCATCGTGTTCACGCCCGTCCTGGGCTACGAGGGGTCGGCAAGCTTCACCTACACGGTTGTCGATCGAGATGGAGGGACTGATGCCGCCGTAGTCACGCTGGCGGTCACAACAGCCGAAGGCACGTCGTATGGCACGGCGGGTGATGATGCCGCATCCGCGTTCTTGCGGACTGGTGGACCCGATATCCTCAATGGGCAAGCGGGAAACGACGTTATTTCGGCCAATGGTGGAAATGATGTGATCGTGGGTGGATTGGGGGCTGATTGGGTCGATGGAGGTGCGGGAAGTGACACCTATCTCTACCGATCGGGCGATGGCAGCGACAGGATCGATGAGTCCAACGGTTCGACAGTGGACGTGGACGTCTTGCGCTTCATTGACCTGAATGTCGCCGATGTGACGGTCTCACGTCGGATCGGCGGCGACGACCTCCTCATCACGATCAACGCCACTAGCGATGTCATCGAGGTTGACGAGCATTTCTGGCCTTTAGCGCCCAATTGGGGCGTCGAGCGGATTGAATTCGCCGACGGAACAACCTGGAACTTGGCGAAGATCGCCTCCGAGGCTTGGTATCGGGGCACAGCGGGCGTCGATGTGATCACGGGTTCGAATTACAGTGATACGATTATCGGTGGAGCCGGAGCCGATCTTCTGAATGGCGCCGCCAACAGCGATACTTATGTCTATCGAACGGGCGACGGCAGCGACAAGATCGATGAGTCCAACGGTTCGACAACAGACGTAGATGTTCTGCGCTTCCTCGACCTGAATGTCGCCGATGTCACGGTCTCGCACCGGATCGGCGGCGACGACTTGCTCATCACGATCAAGTCCACTGGCGAAGTAATCGAGGTCGATGAGCAATTCTGGTCGACGGCGTCCAATTGGGGTGTCGAACGGATAGAATTCGCCGACGGAACCTCTTGGGACTTGGCCAAGATCGTTTCGGAGGCATGGTATCGAGGCCTACCGGCAGGTGAGACGATCGTCGGATCGGCCTTTAATGACAAGATCGATGGTGCTGCCGGCAACTACACGCTCAGTGGCGGTTTGGGCAATGATCTCCTCGTCGGCGGTGCGGGCAACGACCTCCTGACAGGCGGTGCGGGAAGTGATTTCTATCTCTTCGGATCGGCGGCCTTTGGATTGGATAGGTTGTTGGATTTCGGGGATGTCGCGACCAACGAGGATGTCGTGGCGTTTTCGAGTTCTGTGTTTACCAATTTCGCAGCCGTTCAATCGGCGAGCGCGCAAGTCGGCGCCAACGTGGTCATCACCTACGACGCCATCAACAGTCTCACGATCAACAACGTGCTGTTGAGCTCGCTCGACGCCAACGATTTCAATTTCGTGTAATGGTCACCCGCTCGTCCCGGTTGGTCCCGTGCATGGCACCGTGAGGGTCAACCGCGATCGACCGAGGTGGAGCGGCGGCGGGACCATATATTGCGAGCCGCGTTACTCACACGATGCCGGTTTGGCGCAGCGCGGCGATGTCTTTCCCGCCCATGCCGAGCCAGGATGACAGCACATCGTCGACGTGTTCCCCCAGACCTGGAGACGGTTTGACTTTCGGGGGTTCTCCGTCGAAGCGCACGGGCCATGCCGGCATTTTGACTTTCCCTGTCGTCGGGTGGTCGATCGTCTGCATGATGCCGCGCTCGGCGAGCGAGGGATCGTTCATCAGCTCGAGCGTGTCGAACACCGCGCCTGCAGGCACGCCCGCCGCGCCGATCAATGTCATCGCCTCTTCCTTGGTGTGCTTTCGCGTCCAGGTGGCGATGATTTCGTCCACGTCTGCTGCATGTTGGGTGCGCGCATCCTGTGTGTCGTAGCGCGCGTCGCCCTCGAGGTCCTGGCGACCCATGACTTTCAGGAGGCGTTGCCAGTGGTCTGCATTGGCGCGGCTACAGAAGACATAAACGTAGTCGTTGGGGCCGCCAGGTTTGCACGGATAGAGCGCGTTGGGCGTCAGGCCACCGGGCGTCGACCGACTGGTGCCGTCGCGCATAACCGGTTTGCCGGTGAGCTGTGTGCGGGAGAAGGGCACGCGCATGTAGTGGATCATCGCGTCCTGCATGGCCACTTCCAGGCGGCGACCCTGGCCCGTTTTGGACCGTTTGTAGAGGGCGCCCAAAATACTGATCGCCATCAGCATGCCGGTTCCGGTGTCACCCAGTGAAGGCCCCGGCTTGACTGGAGGCCTGTCGGCGTCGCCGGTGACACTGATTGTGCCGCCTGCTGCCTGGGCGATCATGTCGAAGGCTAGGCTCTTTTCGTAGGGACTGCCCGCGCCAAATCCTTTGATCTGGCAGAAAATGATGCCGGGGTTGATCTTCTTGACCTCATCGTAGCCCAGGCCCAGCCGCTCGATCGTGCCGGGGGCCATGTTCTCCACCATGACATCGGCTTTTTTCAGCAGCTCGCGCACGATCTCCAATCCCTTCGGAGATTTGAGATTGAGCGTCACGGATTTCTTGTTGGCGTTGTACTGGTGAAAATACCACGGATCGCTGTCCGGCTTGCCCGGTTGCAAGCGCCGACCGGGATCGCCCAGACCAGGGTTTTCGATCTTCACCACCTCGGCGCCGAGCCAGGCGAGGGATTCGGTGCACGATGGTCCTGCCTCGAACTGGGTGAAATCCACGACACGGATGCCTTCGAGGCAATCGAGTTCGACGCCCAGACCCATAGCTGCCACTCCCCACTGGGAAAAATTCGCTGGGCGAAGCGTAACATCGCAATCGGGGCCACGCCACGCGTCGTTCGATCGGTGACATGCTAGACCAGCAGCGGTCGCCATGTCACCCTGTGGGACACTGGAGAACTAGGCGGAGCGTCCTCAATGCCTGTGACTGTCCTCTATGGCGAAAACCAGATCCCCGACGAGACGTTCGAGCGCGAGATTTATGGGGCCGGCGTCACCATCATGCGGCGTTCGGTGAGCACGCTCGCCGAGCTGTCGGCGGCCGATTGCGCCGAGGTGGAAGGGCTGATGGTGTTGCGGTTCTTCGTGTCACGAGAAGACCTCGCCCGGTTTCCGAAGTTGAAATGTATGGTGAGGATGGGGGTCGGTTACGACAGGCTCGATCGTGCGGCGGCAGCCGAGCGGAATGTCATCGTGTGCAACGTGCCCGATTACGGCACGACAGAGGTTGCCGATCATGCCATTGCGCTGGCGCTGAGCCTGCGGCGCGGCATCATCCATTATCATGACACGCAGCGTTCTGATCCTGTGGCGCCGTGGCGGCCCGTGACGACGAGTGGCTTGGTGCGTCGATCGGGGGTGCAGAGATTCGGCATTGTCGGATTGGGCCGCATCGGCACGGCTGTGGCGCTGAGGGCCAAAGCGCTCGGGTTTCGAGTGACATTTTTCGATCCGCATCTGCCGAACGGCTCGGAATTGGCGATCGGCGTCGAACGTGCGCGAACGCTCGAGGGTCTGCTCCGGCAGACCGATACGTTATCGATCCATACGCCGTTGACCCGCGAAACGCGGGGGCTGATAGGGAGTCGTGAGTTGGCGCTTCTTGCGCCCGGCGCGGTCCTCGTCAACACGGCGCGTGGACCCATCGTCGATATCGAGGCGATTTACGCGCAGCTGAAGAGCGGACATTTGGCGGCAGCAGGCCTCGATGTCGTTCCAGTCGAGCCGCCTGTGGAGCCGCTGCCACGCCTCATGGCGGCCTACCGCGCCCGCGAAGCCTGGACGATCGGGCGGCTCGTGATCACGCCGCACGCGGCCTATTATTCGCCGCAAGCCGAGCATGACACGCGCATCAAAGCTGCCGAAACGATGCGGGCTGCACTTTTATCGAACAGCCCGCAAAACGTCATCACGCCGCAAACCGAATGAGAGTGTGGGCGTGTTGCTGTTGTGCGGAGTGAGTTAAGTCGTTGGAATTCAAGCGTTCTACGAGACGTGCGCTCGCCGTTCGCCGGTGGTCAAATTTCGTCGCTGATCGTGACTTTGAAGCGTACGCCGCGGCCTTGGCCTCGGCTCGGCGAGTTGGCGCTGATGAGTTCGACGCCGGCCTTGTCGAGGGCGTCGACGACCTTCATTAGAGTATCGATAATGCCGCGAACGTTGCCGGAACTGGCTTCCATTCGCTGGATGGTCGGTAATGATACGTCTGCCATATCAGCCAATTTTTTCTGATCGATACCGAGAATTGCGCGGGCAGCCCGCATCTGCGCAGCGGTGATCATGTGGCTTGCTCATGCAATGCGAGTGGGTCATCACGCTTTGGCTCGTGTCCGCGAGCGCGAACCATGTGGGGTCGGTTCGGCACGATATACCGAGTCCGCCGACAAGGCGATAAGCGCCGAGAATGCCGGGCAGCGGGGTCGATGTGATCCGCGGCCCGACACGATCGGAGAGAGGCTGTCGATCGACCACCGGTCAGACCGTCATCGCCTGTTCGACTTCGGTGACCTTGTAGCGGGCCATGGCGAGGTTCGCCTTGGACTTGTCGAGAACGAGATAGATGAAGAGGCCGTCCTTGGTCGCCGACGGACGGATGACATGGTACTGGTTGTCGAGGGTGATGAGGATGTCCTCGATGCCGCCCTTGATGCCCAGCGCCTTCATCGTCTTCAACTTGGCGCGAACGACTTCGGTGTTGCCGGCGGCGGCCAGGTCGAGATTGACGCCTGAGCCGTCTTTACCCAGGACCATACCCGAGTTGGAATCGACGATGGCGGCTGCGGTGGCGCCATCGATGGTCAGAAGGGTCTTGATGCTGTCTGTTACGCTCGACATGTCTCTCTCCGAGGAAATTATCTGGTGACTTCTGGGACTTGCGCAGTTCAGATCGCGAGAGTCTCAGGCGCAAGGCCGAGTCGCTCACTGTCGTCCAACGGGCCGTTTCAATTTGAATGGCCGTTGGTTGACTGTGAGGTTGTTATAACCCAGGAGTGATGTTTGAAGCATTAAGTGCGCGGCCTCGAGCGTAATTACTCTGGTGCCGGCGCGTGGATGAGAAATTATGGTGAAAAAATCGTTTCGCGCTTCAAAGCGATCCGCGCGGCACGTCCCGCATCTACCGCGGCTCCCCAGGTCTCGTGACGCGTGATCCGTGGCCGGCCAACACGCCCGGCAATCAGCCTTTGCGCTGTTTGCGGGCTGCGTAGCGGGCATCCCGTGCTGCCTTCTGCTCGGCAGCAAGGGTCTCGAGGCGCGCTGCATCCTCACGCGCTGTACGTTCTGCGAGCTCTGCCTGCTCGGCGGCAAGACGGGCGGCGAGCTCCCGGTTCGCCGATGCCTCTGAAGCTTCGCGTTCGGCGCGCTCTCGGGCGGTTGCGGCTTTGATCGCTTCGCGCTCTGCGCGCTCGGCTTTGCGTTTGATCGCATGGGCCAGTTGGGCAGCCCGCCGCTCGACCACGGCTGGGTCGTCGATTTTGGGCGCCTGTTTGGCTTTTTCCAGCAAGGCCTGCTTTGCGGCTTTTGCATTCTGAAGTCGCGTGTCGAGCGTATTCCCTTTGAACTCGCGCATGATGTCCTGATGTTCTTTGGTGGCGTCTATCGCTTCACGGCGGCTCCTGGCCCCCATGCGCGCCATTTCTTGCCGGTCGGCATGGCAGCACGGGGGTTGGGCGATCCGCTGGATCGCGAATATAGGATGTCTGTGCCGCATGAGAACGACGAATGCACGCAAAAAGCGCGTCCCACTGCGCAAATAGCAGCTGGGCTCGCGTGGATTGGTGGGAAATCGGACTTCAAAGGGTGCTGGCTAGGCACATCTGGTCGGTGGGCGTCAGCGTCGAATTCGCGTCATTTTCGAGCCTTCGAGCGTGAGATTGTACATCAGGCCCTTGCCATCGAAAATGAAGCCGACGATCGGGCTCGCAATGCGATTGGTATCGATGGAGCCGCCGACACCCAAAGTGATGATTGCGATGGAGCCGTCGACGCCGACTTTCCAGCCGTCGATGCGGCGGAAGTCTTCGAGAGCCTGGGGTGTCATGAAGACGATGATCACCGATCGGGTTTGCGCGCCCAACTGGAAGCCGATCGAAGCAGACACGGTATTGTAGTATTCGAGCGTGCGTCCGCGCGTCAGCAGTGCGCCCTCGCCGTATTCTCCGCCAATACCCATCCCTGCTTTAATGACCGTGGGGAAGACCAGAACGGCCGTGGACTTCGAAACGAGTTCGCGCGCACCTCGCACCTCTGCGAGAAAATCGCGCATGGTCGCTTCGACGGCGGCATCGATCTCTGGGCCCGAGGTGGCGTGGGCGGTGGAGGTCGCCGCAACCACCCCGGTCGTCGCCAATAGACCAAGCGCCACGACTCTGCGGTTCGGTTTGCGCATCAGATTCCCTCGAATCGCGGCATCGGCCACACGATATCGAACACCGTGCCACTCGATATTGGGCGAATGTGGGGCCGCGCGGAAAAATCGATGGTTCTGCCCAACCCGGAGCTTCAGCGCGTTTTGGGCAATTCAAAGCCGGCGCCCCGCTCCACCGCGCGCACCACATTGGAAATGTCCTCTTCGCCGCGCCCCTCGAACATGGCGTGTTTATAGACAAGACGCGCCATCTGACAGAGCCACATCGGCACGCCGAGGGCTTCCCCCTGTTCGATGGCGAGGTCGACGTCCTTCATCAGAATGTGCAGGGGCGCGCCGAAGTTGAATTTTCGCGGCAGGATGACCTCGGGGAACGCGACCATCGTCGCGTAATTGCGCCCCGAGCCGGCATTGATCGCCTTCACCATGACTTCCGGGTCGACGCCGCCCTTGGCGCCCATCACGAAGGCCTCGGATGTGGCGATCAGCGAGATGGCGAAGAGGATGTTGTTGGCCAGCTTGAGGATTTGCGCGGCGCCCGGCTTGTCGCCGGCAATCGTCAGCGTCGGTCCCCAGAGCGACATCAGGGGCATGAGGCGCTCGATCGCAGCGCGGTCGCCAGAAACCATGACCGAAAGCGTGCCCGCGCGCGCACCTGCCGGACCGCCGCTGATCGGGCAATCGACCAGGACGATGCCCTTGGCAGCGCACGCTTTTGCCATTTCGTCGACGAGCGGCACACCGACCGTGCACGTGTTGACCAGGGTTTTTATGCCGCGACCATCGAGCAACCCGCCCGGCTCGAGAACCACCGCGCGAAGGCTCGCCAGAGTCGGGAGCGACACGAAGACCGTTTCACACTGGTCGCCGAGGTCCTTGGCGGAGTGGGCTTTGCGGGCCTGCCGTTCGAGCAGCGGTCGCATGGCGTCTTCGCTGCGGTCGAAAACCATCAGTTCGTGGCCGCCATCGATAAACTTGCCCGCCATTGGCAAGCCCATATTTCCAACACCGAGATAACCTGCCTTCATGTTTCCCGACTCCCGTGCCGCGCACTTTGCAATGATCGGTGGCGATACTGCACGACCTGCAATCTGGGGGCCAGTGAGATTGTCCAATCTGAGATTGCCCAATCGTGGTCTAGCCTCGGGCGGTGTCGCGGGTTATGAGGATGCGCGTCGGAATCGAGGATGTTTTCGACACCCGCCAGTCTACGGCGCATGACGACGGAAGCGGACTGAGAGAACATGTCATCGCGGCCCGACGATCGATTGCGTGACGAAGCGATGACCCTGGCGGATGGCCGCCGGCTCGCTTGGCGCGAGGGCGGCGATGCCGACGGTGCACCGCTGCTGGCGTTTCACGGGTTGCCTGGCTCACGGCTGAAATTCGATGTGGCGAGCGAACAGGCTCGCGGCCTGGGCATTCGCCTCGTCTCTCCCGACCGGTGGGGCTACGGCCATACCGATTGGCGCCCAGATCCCTCGCTTCGCCGCTTTGCCGATGACATCGGGGCGCTTGCCGATCACCTCGGTATGGCGCGATTTTCCGTCATGGGTATTTCGGGTGGCGGGCCCTATGCGGCAGCCGTCGCTGCGTGCCTTCCAGAGAGGACGATTGCGGCTGCGTTGGTTGCCCCCGTCGGTCCTATCGTGGCAGAGGATGATGGAGAGATCGGCGCTTTCCACCGGTTCTGTTTTGGCTCTTTCGCTCGCAATCGCCGATTGCGTGATGGCGCCTTCGCGGTCTTTCGGTCGCTGCTGATGGCCAGTCCGCGCGTGGGGATGGCAGTGGCTATGGCGCGCGTCCCGGGGGTCGATCGCCACGTCCTGCGGAGTGAGGGTGTCAACGGGCGGCTCTCGGCGACGTTCGTCGAGGGCTTGAGGAAGGGTGCGCGTGGTCCATCCATCGACATGCTACTCTTCGGTCGGCCATGGGATGTGCCACTGGAGCGCGCACGCGCGCCAGCTCGCATATGGTTCGGCGGAAAAGACCGGAACGTGCCGTTGTCTGCGGTCCGCCGGCTGGCGACGCTGCTGCCCAACTGCACTGTGTCGAATAGGCCAGAGGCGGGCCACCTCTGGGTTGCCTTGAATTATGACGAAGTCTTGAGATGGATCGCAGAAATGCAAAAGGGCGCGGCCTAAACCACGCCCTGAATAAAAACCAAAGGGGGTCTGTGTCAGGCAGGTGCTCGACCGCCGAACATTGAGGGCAGGTAGCCCTTGATCCAGTCCGTCGCGACAGCCAGCGTCTCAGCGGGGCGTCCGGAACGAGTTGGCTGGGAAGGCGCACGCAAGGCGACGGCGCGGTGAGCGGAGTGCAGGAGTTCCGCTCGTCTCACAGGTGTTTCCACGGCGTCATCGTCAGGTGCGGCCATTGCGTAGCCGGCTGCGTCTGCGGCTTTCAGGAGCGATTCGATACTCATTTTGCTCACCTTCGCGTCCGCTCTCAGTCGTCTCTTGCAGCACCACATCAGGGCGTGAGGAGAGACTAGAGGATTGTGTATTGATGATGTATAAATGCGCCTCGTCAACTAATTTATCAAAAATATCCCAAGTTTATTTTTGGAACCCTCGATACGCTGTTGCACCACGTCCAACACCGTGAATGCGTGTTGCTCTGCACAAAAAACAGTGCGCCGCAGCGCCCGTGAGTCAGCGTTTGATGTCGCGGGATTTAAGGGCGCGTGGATTGCGGACCTGGAGCTCGGACACGAGCTGGGCTTTGAGCATGTGCAGCAAATCTGGATGATTGTTCGCATCCACTGTCCCGGATCGAATGTCGGCTGCCAGGCGCTTCATCGTTCCATCCCCGTCATCGTAGATCGCATCCAGAAGAGCGAAGTCGGCCGTTTCATCCTCGTTCGTGATGGCGCGCCGGGCGATTTCGAGGGCGTTGATCATCATCGCTGCGGCGTAGCGCTTCTCTGGAGGCAGGACCGGGCTGATTTCGTTGCGCAGCATGTCCTGCACGAGATCGAGCAGGGCGTCGGGACCGAGCTTGCCAGTGGTCATGCGCGAGGTTTCCCGGTGGCGATACGATCGATGATGTCGAGGGCGTCAAGTTCCATCTCGGGTGGCATGAGGCCGGTCAGGACGAGTTCGAGCGACCGTTCGCCACCCTTCACGAAGCGATCGCCTTGCAGCAGGGCAATCGCGGCCCATCGGGCTGCGGCCAATACCTCGAAGTATTGGATTTCGGCTGCGGTAACCTTCTGATCGGCGGTTTCATTGTAGCCTGTGAGGAGGGAGGCGAACCGGGCGATGCCGCCAGCCACTTTGTCATCGTTCCCGAACCGCCAGCACCGCGCGATGAACCAGCCGATATCTTCGCGCGGGTCGCCCCAATGGCAGAATTCCCAATCGAGGATTGCGGTCAGTCGGCCTGCATCCACCATGTAGTTTCCGGTACGGAAATCCCCATGCACGAGCGTCAGCGCGCGCGGTTCAGGTGCGTTGACGTCGAGCCAAGCCAGGATGTACTCGAGCGCCGGCCGAGGCGCGCTGGCTTCGTCGAGACTGGCGCGCAGGGTCGCCACAGCAAGGCGCGACGGATTTCCAATGGGCACGGGGAGGGCCGTCAGCACGCCGGCAGCGGGGCGAATGGAATGGATGCGCGCCAGCTCGCGACCGAGGTCCTGAGCGAGAGCATCGCCGAACGTAGGCAGGGCAGGGTCACGCACGATCCGGCGGCCCTGGGCCATCCCTGAGACCAAAACCTGGATCGCGAAGGATGCGCCGATGATGCTGTCGTTATCGCAGACAGCGATGGGTTCGGCCACTCGGATGCCCTGGGCGTGGGCTGCGGCGATGCAGCGGAATTCCGCCACACGGTCCAAGCTGACGTTCAGACGGGCAGCAGCATCGGTGCGTAGCACCCATGCGTGGCTCCCGGCGCGGGCGCCGCCATCCACGGCAACGTCAATCCGCCAGTTCTGCTGAACAGCGCCTCCCGTGAGCAGCTCAGCGTTGCCGATCTCGACACCGTTCGCGTCGAGGTTTGCGGCGAGCCACTTCGCCAGTTTCTCGCGGATCGCCGGGTCGGTGAGACTGGCCGTCTTCGTCGCGTCAACCGGCATGGCCACCATCACTCCGTGGGTAGAAGGTGGCCGCCATCGACCGTCAGCGTAGCGCCGGTCATGAACGAGCCCGCGCGAGACGCGAGCAGAAGCAGAGGCCCGTCCAGTTCCTCGGGTCGGCCGAGGCGGCGGAAGGGAATGTGAGCAATCATTCGCTTACCAGCGTCCGTCTGCCAGAAGCTGTCGTTCAGCTCCGTCGATATGTAGCCAGGCGCTAGGGCGTTCACCCGGACATTATCGCGCGCCAGTTCGATTGCCATCGTTCGCGTGAGCGCCAAAACACCCGCCTTGGAAGCCGCATAGGCGCCCAATGTCTTAATGGCGCCCAGGCCGACGATGGAGGAGATGTTGATGATCGATCCGCCCTTGCCGGCAGCCACCATCCGGCGGGCGCCTTCCTGAGCGACACGGAAGACCCCGTCCAGATTGACGTCCATGATGCCGCGCCACTGAGCTTCCGTCATGCGGACGATGAATGCCGGATCGGTGACGCCGGCATTGTTGACGAGGATCGATGCCGGTCCCAAGACTGCTTCGGCGGCGGCGAAGCCCGCCTTGACGGACGCCGGATCGGTGACGTCCATGGCGATGGCCGCCGCCGTACCGCCCAGGGCTTCGATTTCGCTCTGCAACTCGAGCAGGCGGTCGGTGCGCCGCGCCACGACAACCACCCGGGCGCCTGCTCTGGCGAGCACCAAGGCGAAGTGCCGCCCAAGGCCCGACGAGGCCCCGGTGACGAGCGCCGTTTCACCTGCGACGGAAAACGGTCCATCGGTCATGCGTGACGTGTCCTGCTCATGAGGGTCAGAAGGCGCCGATGTAGTCGCGCTTGCCGACGTCGACGCCGTTGTGGCGAAGGATGTCGAAGGCGGTGACGATATGGAAGTAGAAATGCGGGTAGGCATGCGTCATCAGATAGCGATGGCCTTCCAGAGACTTGGGCTGTCCACCGATGGTCAGCGCTATAGAGCGTGTCTCGGAGCCGTCAATCTGCTCCTTCTTGAATGTTCCCAGATAATCGATGGACTTCTGCAGACGCCCCTTCAGGTCGGCGAGCGTGACTTCGGTATCCTCCCACTTGGGGATCTCCGCATCGGCCAGCCTAGCGGCCGCGCCTTTGGCCATATCCGAGGCGATCTGTACCTGCCGCTTCAGGGGCAGCATGTCCGGCGCCAGGCGCGCGTTCGGCAGCACGTCGCCATCGACCTTCTTGGCAGCGGCATGCGCTTCGGCTTTTTCGAGCACGCCAATGAGGTTGCGCATCAAGCGCTGCATCACGGGAATTGAATTTTCATACATTGAGACAGGCATCGGTGCACCTCGTGATGAATAACGGCCGACGTGTGCCCGTACGCGGGGGCAGACACCCCACCCTAGCATCCGTCGCCCCCGCGTACACGCAATTCCAGGCCCCGAGACAGCGGTTGGAGGGGACAGCAACGAGGAGAGTGTGCCAACGGGCGCCGTTGCGTTATATCGCGGGACCTGCCCCAAAGCATCAGGAGTGGCAATGAACACCCGCATGGAGCTCGGCCGAATTGCCGGTATTCCCATCTATCTCGATTTGATGTTCGTGCTGATCGTCGTGGTGTTCGGCTATCGATATTTTACCAGCGGAAATCTTCAGATCGTTTCCCTGGGCCTCGTGGTGGTTGCGGGTGTGTTGGTGTCAATCTTGTTGCACGAATTGGGGCATGCCATCGCTGGGCGGTTGTTTGGCGTCCAAACGCGGGAGATCGAATTGACTGGGCTCGGTGGTGTTGCGCGATTTGCGACGGCGCTGCCTCGATCGGCGTTGGCTCGCAGTGGTATTTTCTTGGCTGGGCCCGCAGTGAACCTCGTTCTGTGGCTCGGCCTAGAGCAGGGGGCGAGCGCAGCGCGCGGCATTGGCGCGCCCCTTCTGGTGAACGCCTTGCTGACCCTGTCGATGATCAACTTCTACCTGATGGCCTTCAATCTCCTCCCGGCCTATCCCTTGGACGGAGGCCATACCCTGGACGCCTGGCTCGGGGCGCTGCTTGGCCCGGCATGGTCGATCCGCGTGGTGGCCGTATGCGGGCTGGTCGTCTGCGCCGGCCTCGTCTATCTCGCTCTGCCGACTGATTTTTGGCTTCTGCTCTTGGCCTTCGTCCTCTTTCAGGCCAACTGGGCGGCTTTCGATAGTGTGCGGCCGGGTCGATGATGCCGGCGGGGTCGAAATAGGCTCTTTTGGGCCTTTGAGCTTCGATGCACCTACCATTCGACGGGGCGTCGCCCGTTTTTTGTTGACTCGATAAAACAGGAACTTAATAGGTGTCCCGCGACATGCAGGACCGAGGTCTTCGTTGTCGCGGTGGAGTTGGATTTCAACGAACACGACCGAGGTGACATGCCCGCGCGTTCCGACCCTCGCACTGAAAAATCCCGCAAATCGACGGCAGCAACGCTCCGCTCGGTTCCTAAAACTCCTGCCAAGCAGAAAATAGCCGCGAAGGGCTCGAAGGCATCGGCAAGCGCCGCAAAATCAGCGAAGAGCAAACCGGGCAAGGTGGCGGTTCTGTCACCAAGCAAGCCGGCGAAGTTGAAAGTTTCGTTCACGAACGCGCCCAAATCCAACGGGTCGCATCCTTCGAAAGGCGTACTGAGGAAGGCAGGTCAGAGACGCTTGGCGTCCGCAGCCTTCACCTCGCCGCCTCGTACGGCCAGTTCAACCGGCCCTAGATCCAACGGAAGAGCCCCGGTGGCCAACGGTAGCAGCAGCGGCAAGGCCAGTTCCGGCCCGATCGTCGGTGCATCGGCTTATCACCCGAGTGAAACCGAGCCGTTCATGAATGAACGTCAGCGGACTTATTTTCGCAATAAGCTGATCGCCTGGAAAGAAGACATCGTTCGCCAGAACCAGGAAACCCTGACGGGACTGCACGAGGACTCGGCTCAGTTCGCCGATGTTGCCGATCGGGCGACATCGGAGACGGATCGGGCGCTCGAGTTGCGCGCCCGCGATCGTCAACGCAAGCTGATGGGCAAGATCGACGCGGCTCTGTCGCGCTTGGATGATGGCAGCTACGGCTACTGCGAGGAGACCGGCGAGCCCATCAGCTTGAAGCGGCTCGATGCGCGTCCCATTGCAACGATGTCGCTCGAGGCGCAGGAGCGCAAAGAGCGCATGGAGCGCGTCTTCCGCGAGGATTGATGCGCAGCGCGCCGGCTGCAGGCGCCCGCGTGTGGCGGAAAGCCGGCGTGATCGCCGGTGGGGCTTCTCGTGGTGACTGCGGAACGCAGGATCAGAGGCGCCCGAACTCTCCACCTTTGAAGCGCCAGCGGATGAAAAAGATCTGCACGCCGCCGAGCAGCGCCAGGAACGATAGCGTGAACACGGTGGAGAAGTGATAGACCGTGTCATTCCAGGTTGGGCGGAACTCGGTGAAAATGAAATCGAGCCAACCGTCCCAAACCGCATAGTAGACAATCAGATATTCGACGATCGAGAAGAAGAACTGATAGGCGAACGGCCAGTCCTGATCCCAGTGAAATCGTTGAATTTGCATATAGGCCATGTCCAGGACGAGGCCCAGCAGCACAATGGCGGTGAGGAAGTAGAACGGGTACTGGAACGCGGGCAGATCATAGCGCGGCGGCCAATAATCCCAGTTGGTCGCGTGCAGCGCAAAGAGCAACGTCACCGGAAGCCCGATCAAGGCGAAGAGGATGAGGCGGGTATGCCAGCGTCCGATCAACGTAGGGGTCATGGGCGGGCTCGATGATGCAGCAATCGGGACGTTCGATGTGATTGACACGGGCAGCGTCGGTCGGTCAGGGCGGGCTGCCGACGCACCACTTCGCCCACTGATAGGCCGAACGGAAAGGCCCGAAGCGTGAGACGCTGGGCGCCTTCAGCGCCGCAAGCTGATCCACGGATCGCAAGGCTGCGTACTGAAGGCCCAAAAAGCTATCGACCGCCGCATAGGGGCCTCGCGAGGCCACCACACCGGCCGCAAACGCCCGGCCGCGACCGTTCTGCAGGCCTGGGATCTCGAAACTGTTGGCCACGGCGAGACCAGCCAGGCTCTGCTCGGAACCCGTTGCTCCTGCCCTGTTGCGCGGCAAATCGTAGGTTCGGATGAGATCGGCGATCAGCGGCGTTTCGTCGAGCCGAGCGATCAACCCCGTGCAATCCACGATGAAGTCGGCGGTCAGGTCGACATTTTCTTGGCGATCCCTGGATTCGAGGCGGGTCACCAACTTGCCGCTCTTCTCGGCGATCGCCGCCACGTTGCCGACGGAGACTTTGTACCAGCCGTCACGCGTGCCTTCCTCGATGATCTGGTTCCAGTCATCGCGGTCGGCGGTCGTCGTGCCATCCCAGGCCGCCAGCAAGCGCGCGCGCTCCTCGGGTGTGGCGGCTTCGAGCTGCTTTCTCAGCGTGCCGCCCCAACAGGCTTTGGGCCAGTTGAACGGTTGCTGCTCGACATCGCTGCGCACGGTCCGCTGGGCGAGATCGTACTTGTGGCCGGCGCCGACAGGCGCGCGCACCAGGTGAAGCAGGCGGATGCTTTTATTGACCTTGCGGGCCTCCCAGACGCGTTGAATGACGCGAGAGGCAACGATGCCGCGACCGCGGATCAGGATCGTCCCGCCCTTCTGCTCGAGGCTGCGATAGATTTCATCGTGCTCCTCGTAGGCGTTGACCACCGCGTGGGAGTTGGGATGCTTCTGCCGGAAACTCTGCAAATCCGGCAAATAATTGGAGGCAGGGTAGCCAGTCGAGATATGAATATGGCGGGCGATGATGAACCGTTCGCGTTGGCTGCGTTCGTCGGCGGTTTCGTTGGCGCCGACCTGTGTGCTCAGCATGCGGTAGGCGATCACGAACCGCTCGTCGTCCGTCTTCCGAATGCCGACGACTTGGCCCAGACGCCACATTTGATCCCAGCCGATGCGCGTGGCCTCGGTATCGAATGAGCGATAAACATCGCCGGTGCGCGGCGTGTAGCTCTCAGTGATCGCGGGCTCGCCGAACACTTGCAGCAGATATTTGAGCCCGACCAATCGGCCATTCAGGATATCGCGCACGAACTCGCGGCTGGCGTATCCGGGAAACCCCCAAATGTTGTCGGGCGTCGAGATCGAATTCGAGCGAATCCGCTCGGTATCGGGAATCTGGCTGTTCCGGCAGAGGCGACCCCATTTGGCGTAGGGTTTCCTGTCGGGGGCGACGCCGATGACTCGGATGGCGGACGTAGGAACACCGAAGACGCGCAGATGGTCGACCCAGCAAAAGCTGCCGATGCCACCGCCGACCGTCAAATAATCGACTTCCTCCGCGATTTTCTGCGTGGCCTGCAGATCGCGCAAGGCGACGATGCGGGTGTTGAAGACGGGGCCGGGAAAACGACTGGAGCCGTCGTCACGCGGTGCGGGCTGGCGCGCATCTCTGGGGCCATCGCGTGGGGCGTCGGCTTGTCCCAGAACAGTCGCTTGAAGGTCGGGATCGTTGGCATCGCGCGCCCCCGCGGTCCGGGTTTGACGATACTCGAGGATAAAGGGGCCAATGGCCAGGTCGTCCCCTTCGCGCCACTGGGCCGAGGTGATGCGATTGCCGGCGATCAGGGTGCCGTTCTGGCTCTTCTGATCGATAATGGTGACGCGGCCCCCGTCGAGCCGGACCTCGGCGTGAAATCGGGAGACCTGGGGATGGTCGAGCGCGACATCGTTGCCCGACGAGCGTCCCATGCGGAAAGGGCCGTTGCCCGTGAGAACGGTTCGGCCACCGGCGGTCGCGCCAGTCCGCCGCCATGAGATCTCGATTGGCATCGGTTGACCTTCGATTGTCACCTAGTGAAAAAGGCACGGATCGCACCGCGGCCCACAGGCTACTCGGTCGACATTAACCATTCATCGCCACTGGCTACAAAACGCGAGAAAATCCACCTGCACCGGCGAGATCGTGGCCGCAGAAACGACAATTACCGGCGAGAGGTGGGGGATTGAGCAGATGGCAGCGGTTATTGCCACAGACGATGCGGCCCTCGTGCGGGTGCAGGATTTCCAGCCGATGTCGGTCGATTTCAATGACATCGAGAGAGGCGAGGGGGGTACGGGCCTGGGTCATGATCGCTTTGTTGCGGCGACATTCGATGGGATTGCCTGACGGCTGCACCCATACGGGCTGTTCATCGCCGACCTCGAGATGGCCGACGGTCGGTTTGCCCCATTCAGTCCACCGGTCGAGATCGATCATCTCCGGACGGCCGGATGTGGTCGTCAGGCCGAATCCCCGTCCGGGCAGGAGCTCCACGCGTTGTAATTCGACCAATCGATGATCGGTATGCAGGACGACGAAGGGGGTCACATCGACCCGGGTGATCGTGTAATCCTCGACGTCGATTTGGAAATTCGTCGCCAACGACACGCGCGAGTTGTGAATTTCGAGACCGTTGATGCGGGTTCCGTGCGTACTGCGATCGGTATAGATCAAGCCGCGCGACGTGCGCTCGACGACGCCGTGCACCCGGGAAATGCGGTTGTATTGGGAGCCGAGGAGAATTTGATTTTGAACCTCGGACTGGCGGCCGATCTGCACGGGCAGGCTACACCCGACGACGTAATAGTCACCGGTGTCACGGTTCAGCACGCCGAAGTAGAGTTTGTCCTGCATAGCAACAAGTTCCGGTTATCTGTCGGGCGTCTGTGCAACTTTTGCGCCGGTTCGACCCGACTCGACCATATTGGACTGGATTATCTTAGAGCCAATACCCCGCGAGCAAGATCACGGCTTATTGACGCGCGTTCAGTGAGTAACGGTTTGATGTCGAGCTTGCCGGTGAGGCGCGTTGCCGCCGAATGCGGTGCACAGGGCAGATGTCGAAGCGTCTGCGCCAACTCTCGAATGAACGACGCGCCAATATGCAAGGCGCGCTAAACTGCTGGTGCCGCAGGAGGGATTTGAACCCCCGACCTCCCGCTTACGAAGCGGATGCTCTACCACTGAGCTACTGCGGCGCGCCTATCAGCGTGGCGCATGGATAGCGGCGACCCTATGGGTTGGCAAGTTGAAACGCCGCGCGTCACTGCCCGTCCCATCGATATGGCTTTCCTTCACATGCGGAGACTGGCCCATGCCGTGAAGCGGGATGCGGCCCGTCGAGGCCGTTGCCGGGTGGCGGTGGATGCCGTCTAATATCACCTGATTGGTGCGCCTGAGCGAGTGGCGCCCAAACCGGGGAGATTTCACATGGCGAAGTTTCGCATCGTGACGACGAAGGCGACGACGATCAGCACGGGGCTGGGGGGCTACACCTACGAGATGGAGGCGTTGGAGCGTCTCGGCGTCGAAATCATCGAAGTCGCGCCCAACGAGGCCGAATTCATCCAAGCGGCCCGCGATGCTGACGCTGTTTATGCCAAGGGCATGCGGTTCACCAACCAGGTGATCAATGCGCTGGAGAAGTGCAGGGTCATTTCATTGGGCTCGGTCGGCGTCGATACGGTCGATGTCGCGGCTGCAACGGCCAAAGGCATCCCGGTCACCAATTGTCCCGACACCTTCATCGAGGAGGTGGCTGACCACGCGATGATGCTGCTGCTCGCTTGCCATCGCCGGGCCATCGAGCAGGATCGCATCGTGCGGGAGGGACGTTGGACCGAGGGCCGCCCGCACCTTCTGAAAGTGCCGCGGCTGATGGGGCAGACGCTGGGCTTCATCGCTTTCGGCCGGGTCGCGCGCGCCACCGCACGCCGCGCCAAAGCATTCGGCCTGCACATCATCGCCCACGATCCCTTCGTCGACGAGCAGACGATTGCGATCGAAGGGGCAGAGCCGGCCAGCCTCGCGGAGGTGCTGGAACGCTCCGACTTCGTCTCGATGCACATGCCGGCGACGCCGGAAGCCCAAGCTTACCTGGGGGAAAAGCAATTCCGGCAAATGAAGCGCACCGCAATCTTCATCAATACGGGTCGTGGTCCGACCGTGCAGGAAGCCGGTCTCATCAAAGCGCTGCAAGAGGGTTGGATTGCCGGCGCCGGTCTCGATGTCTTCGAGGTGGAACCCATCAAAACCGACAATCCGCTGCTGGCCATGCAGAACGTGATCTTGTCGCCGCACAATGCGTCTGCGTCCGCCCGGTTCGATCCCGCCCGTCGGCGGCGGGTGGGCCAGGAGATCGCCAACGTGCTGTCGGGTCGTTGGCCGCTGTCGTGCGTCAATCCTACAGTCCTGCCGAATGCCGGCTTGAAGCGCTGGCAGCCGATCTCGATGGAGCGCGGCCCCAATTCCTGAGTGCGCCCATCGGTCGATGCGGGTCAGTGTCGTTGATCCGCGTTGAACGGGCACCGGCCGCGTCAGTTATCGAGCCTCACGTTCAATCCGGCTGCCGCCATATGGCGTTTGGCCTCCCCGATCGAATAGGTGCCAAAGTGGAAGATGGAGGCGGCGAGCACAGCGCTCGCATGCCCCTCTGCCACGCCGGCGACGAGGTGATCGAGGGTCCCGACCCCGCCCGATGCAATGACGGGCACCGGCACCGCATCGGCGATGGCGCGGGTCAAGGGGAGATCGAAACCGGCCTTGGTGCCATCGCGATCCATGGACGTGAGGAGAATTTCCCCCGCGCCCAGAGACGCCACCTCGACGGCGTAGGCGATCGCGTCCAGACCCGTGGGATTGCGTCCCCCGTGGGTGAAAATCTCCCAGCGGTCCGGCGCGCCTGAGCTCGAGACCTTCTTGGCGTCGACGGCGACGACGATACATTGGGCGCCGAATTTCTCAGCTCCTTCTCGGACGAACTCGCGTCGGGTGACGGCGGCTGTATTGATCGAGACCTTGTCGGCGCCCGCTTTGAGGAGGCGGCGAATATCCTCAGCCGTTCGAACGCCACCGCCGACTGTCAATGGCATGAAACAGCGTTGCGCCGTTCGCTCGACAATGTCGAATATGGTGTCGCGATTCTCATGACTGGCCGTGATGTCGAGGAAGCACAATTCGTCGGCGCCCGCCGCGTCGTAGGCGGCGGCTGCTTCCACGGGATCGCCAGCATCGACGAGATCGACGAAGTTGACGCCCTTGACGACCCGGCCGTCCTTGACGTCGAGACAGGGAATGACGCGGACCTTGAGCATCGCAGTGATCAATCCTCGGATGGCGCTAGAGCCGCAGGGTATGGGTCGGTTGGCCCGTCCGCGATCTCGGTGACGAGCTTTTTCAATACGGCATCGGCGAATTCTTCGAATGTCTGGGCGACGACCATGAAGGCGTTGGGGCCGCCGATGACGTTGTTCCTATAATGCTCGTCGAGGTTGGGTTCCAGCTCCAGAATCGGTAATCCGTTGATCGTAATGCCCCTTCCGATGGCATCGTCGCGCGCATCCGTGGCGGGCCGGCCTCGGTTGTTGGCGCCGTCGCCGGAAATATCGATCACGCGGCGACCCCCAGTGTATTGCGGGCGGGCGAGCAGAGACGCGGCAAAATCGATCGCGCCGCTGATCGATGTACCGCCGGAGTAGAGCTGGCGCGGAGATGTTTCGATAGCCGCGGCCAAGCCATAGGCCGTGGCTTCGTCGCGGACCAGGGTCCATGGAATGGCGTGGACCTGGAGCGCCGGCCCCGTCCACTGCACCAGCGTGACCGCAATCATGCCATTCACGCCGCCGCCCCGGACGGCTTTCAGGACGCGAGGGTTGCGAAAGGCGGTGGCATAGCCATCCCTCTGCAACTCGAAGCGGCGTTGGTTGACGCTGCCCGACACATCGACGGCCAGAACGAGATTGAGATCGACTGAAGGCGCGACCGCGCTTTGCGCCTGAGCAGGGCGCGCCAATCGCGCTGCGACAAAGGGAGCCACAGCGGCTGCGGTTGCCAGTCCGCAAAAACGACGCCGCGTGGGAGCCGAGCGTGTGCGCATGCGACGAAGGCTAACGCAGGCGCAGGGTGCTCGCAAATCGTTTCGTAGGAGGCTGCCCGGTGGGTTCCCCGCCGGTTGGAACCGGCAGGGATTGGCCCGCCATCGGGCCGGTGCGGGCCTTACTTCGCCGGCAGTCCGAGTTTGGCGAGCGCGGCGCGGAGCTGGTCACGCCCGCTCATGGCCTTGATCTTGGTTGCGCGTGACAGCACGCGCTCGGTCCAGGAATACTGGCCCATCTCGTGTTGGCGTGAGTAGCGGGTAAGTTCTGCATCGTAGGCCGCGCGCAATTCCTGGTCCTTGGCGCCCGAGTAGCGTTCGTGGTGCAGGATGGCCGACTGCGGCAGGCGGGGTTTCACGGCGTTGGTCACACCATCAGCCGCATAACCGATGCACAATCCGAACACGCACATGGCGCCTGGGGGAAGTTCCAGCACTTCGGCGACGCGCACGATGTCATTGCGCATGGCGCCGATGTAGACGTTGGCCAGACCCAGCGACTCGGCTGCGGTCACCGCGTTCTGTGCAGCCAGGGCGGCGTCGATGGCTGCGACGAGGTAGGTCTCGAGGTAGGGAAGCACCTCCATCGTGGTGTTTTCTTGCTCTCCTAGGCGCTCTAGACGCGACACGTCGGCAATAAACGCCAGGAACTGCGGGCACTGCTCGATGTGCTTCTGGTTGTTCGCGATGCGGGCAAACTCCGCTCGCGTCGCGGGATTGTTGACGGCAACGACCGACCAGGTTTGCAGATTGGAGCTCGTAGCAGCCGATTGGGCCGCCGCGATCAGTGTCTCCAGCGTTCCAGCCGGCAGCGGATCGGCTTTGAATCCCCGAACCGACCGATGATCGAGCATGAGAGCAATAGCGTCGTTCCAGGGGCCCTTGGCAGGCAGCGCAGTCTCGCCGTAGCGCAAGGCGAGCGCGGAGGCCTGAGAGTGCTTGGGCGTCCAGGTGGTCGTTGTCATTGCGTTTCCTTCGGGAGGTGGTGTCAAACTGCGGAGGCATCCGCGTGGGAGTTCCGATCGCGCGCATCGATACGAGCCAGACGACCCTCGAGATAGTCACTCGATCGCATTTCGATGAGGCGGCTCGCTGTTCGCTCGAACAGGAACGATTCATCGCCGACCGGATGCAAGTCATCGGGAGCGGCCTCGGCCGAGGCGATGAGGCCCACCCGGGCGTCGTAAAGGGTGTCGATCAAGGTGATGAAGCGCCGCGCCGCATTGCGCCGCTCCCGTACCAACCGGGGAATGTCGTCCAATATCAGCGTGTGGAAGTTCTGCGCGATCGCCAGGTAGTCGAGCGCGCCGAGTGGTCGATCACACAGCTCTTCGAAGGTGAAGCGGGCCACGCCGCGCGATGCCTGCGGAATGGCAAGTGCGCGCCCTTTGACATCGATCGTCATGGGTTTTCCGGACCAGTGTCCAGTCAGACGAGTGAAGGCGGCCGTGAGCGCCTTGTGAGCGGCTTCGTCGTTCGGCGTGAAATAGAGCGTGAGCCCCTCCAACTTCTCTAGGCGGAAGTCCTTTTCAGCCACCAATTCAACGAGCGCCATGTACTTTTCGATGAGTGCGATCGAGGGAAGGAAGAGCTGTCGATTGAGCCCGTTTTCGTAGAGCCGCGAGGGTGGCACGTTGGAGGTCGCGACGATCACGACATCGCTCTCCAAGAGGCCCTTGAACAGACGTCCAAGGATCATGGCGTCGGCAATATCAGTGACGTGCAATTCAT
>JANOKV010000214.1:0-13465 GCA_031419415.1 Hyphomicrobiales bacterium
GCTTCGAAATCGGCAAGCGATGGCGCCATCGCCTGCGCCCACATCTTGGCTCCGGACATCGAGATCAACCCGCCGATCAGTTGCGTGATCCCTACATATCCCGCCCCGCACGCGCGCGCCAGACGGTGCGCGCTGTCATCAGGTCTGCGGTTCAATCACCGCCACCAATTGATGCACGCCCACGATCCGGCGCAACCCGAAGTCGATCAGCTCGGCCGTGCGCGGGGCGAGGTGGTCGCCGCGCAAGTCGACCGTCAGCTGCGTTCCGTCGCCGGTTTCACGCGCGGCATGGCAGCGGGTCGGCACTTCGCCGAGTTTGGCAAACGCCTCGAGCAGGCGAGGAAGCATCCCCGGATCAGCTTCGGCAACGATGAGAAATCGGGCCGAGACCGTAGTGGGACGAGGTTGCACAGATGAGGGTGAATTCAGAGGCGGCGACGCCGCAAGTCGAGCAGACATGACTGTTGTTCCTGGAGATCTGGACGAAAAAAGCGCGCCGTCCCGGGGCCCTCAGGCCGCCGGGGCGCTAATTCGCAGATCAATCCGGACGCAGCGATGTGTGCTCATGGCGGACAGTATGCACAAAAAGGTAATTAGTTCAACAACGCCGCCAGAGGCTGTCCCCTCACGCTGAAATGCAGCCGAGTGGATGTTCTCATGCCTTACGCGATTGACGACGCTCACGCCTTGCCGAGTACCTCGGCCGTGATCTTCTTGGCAGCGTCGGCCAGATTGTCGGCGGCGACGATCGCCAAGCCCGACTTGGCCATGATCTCCTTGCCGAGTTCGACATTGGTGCCTTCCAACCGGACGACGAGAGGCACTTTAACGCCCAACTCGCGGGCCGCCGCAACGACGCCTTCCGCGATAATATCGCAGCGCATGATGCCGCCGAAAATGTTGACCAGGATCCCATTCACATTGGGGTCCTCGAGAATGATCTTGAAGGCCGCCGTCACCTTCTCCTTGGACGCTGAGCCGCCCACGTCGAGGAAATTCGCGGGCTCGAGACCGTGCAGCTTGATGATGTCCATTGTTGCCATCGCGAGGCCTGCGCCATTGACGAGACAGCCGATGGTGCCGTCGAGCTTGACGTAGGCCAGATCGTATTTCGAGGCCTCGATCTCGGAGGGATCTTCTTCCGCCAGGTCACGTAATGCGACCACGGACTTTTGCCGAAAGAGCGCGTTGGGATCGAAGTTGATCTTGCCATCGAGACAGACGAGCTTGCCGTCTTTTGTCACGACCAGCGGATTGATCTCGAGCATGCTCATGTCGGTTTCGATGAACATGCGATAAAGCTTCGCGACCATATCCACACACTGGGCAACCTGATCGCCCGACAGGCCTAGAGCGAACGCGATCTTGCGGCCATGGAAGGGGAAGTATCCCGATGCCGGATCGATCGACAGCGTAAAGATTTTCTCGGGCGAATCGTGCGCCACCTGCTCGATGTCCATGCCGCCTTCCGTGGAGGCGATGAACGAGATCCGAGACGTGTTGCGATCGACGAGCGCCGACAAGTAGAGTTCTTGCGCGATCGCTGCGCCGTCCTCGATATAGAGGCGCTGGACTTTGCGACCCGCGTCTCCCGTCTGGGCCGTGACCAGCGTATTCCCCAGCATCTGCCTGGCGTAGGCGCTGACCTCGTCGATCGACTTGGCGATGCGTACGCCGCCCTTGTCACCCGCAGCCGCTTCCTTGAACTTTCCTTTGCCACGCCCGCCCGCATGAATTTGAGATTTCACGACCCACACCGGCCCCGGCAACTTGGCTGCGGCTGCCGTCGCTTCGTCCACGGAAAACGCCGGGTAACCCGTGCCCGTCGCAATCCCGTATTGGCGATAGAGGTCTTTGGCTTGGTATTCGTGAATATTCATCGGGCACCATCTGATCTGCGGAAAGCAATCGCGACGTTCAGGCGCCCAATTGAGGGGCGATCTGAATGCAGGCATCGATCAAGCCTTTGACCGATTCGACCGATTTCATGAACATCTGCCGTTCAGCCGAGTTCAAATCGATCTCGACGATCCGCTCGACACCGTTGGCGCCGATCACGACCGGCACGCCGACATAGAGGCCTTTCACGCCGTACTCGCCATTCAGGTATGCCGCACACGGCAGCACCCGGCGCTTGTCCTTGAGGTAGCTCTCTGCCATCTGGATGGCTGATGATGCCGGCGCATAGAATGCCGATCCCGTCTTGAGCAGGCCGACGATTTCGCCGCCGCCCTTGCGCGTGCGCTCGACCATTTGGTCGAGACGATCCTGCGTCAGCCAGCGCATGCGCACGAGGTCGGGAAGCGGCACGCCGCCGACGGTCGAATAGCGCACCAACGGCACCATATCGTCGCCATGTCCGCCGAGCACGAACGCCGACACGTCTTCGACGGAAACTTTCAGTTCCTCGGCCAGAAAGTAACGGAAGCGGCTGGTGTCGAGTACGCCGGCCATTCCGACGACTCTATGGCGGGGCAGGCCGCAGGCTTTCTGCAGCGCCCACACCATGGCGTCGAGCGGATTGGTGATGCAGATGACGAACGCGTCGGGCGCGTACTTTCGAATCCCCGCCCCCACCTGCTCCATCACCTTGAGGTTGATACCGAGCAGATCGTCGCGGCTCATACCGGCTTTTCTGGGCACGCCGGCCGTCACGATGATGACGCTGGCGCCCTCGATATCGGCGTAGCTGTTGGTGCCCTTGATGGCGGCGTCGAAGCCCTCGACCGCGCCACCCTGCATCATGTCCAGCGCTTTGCCGGCCGGCATTCCCTCGGCCACGTCGAAGAGCACGACATCGCCCAGTTCCTTGAGGCCGATCAGGTGGGCCAGCGTGCCACCGATCATACCAGCGCCGATCAGCGCAATCTTCGTGCGTGCCATGGGATTCGATCTCCGTTCGTCGTCTCGGACGGGCTCAGGCTATCGCGCCGAGCCGATTGAAGCAGTCGCGTCGGATTAGCGGGAAAAGGCAAGGCGAGCAAGCAACGGCAATGCACTTTTTGAAGCAAGGCCGCAACCGCCCACAACGTGCCGTCAGACGATGGCCAGGCCGCTGTTTTTCCAAGTCGGTCACAAACAGTTGAATACGAGGCGCGGCGTTTCATATTTACTCAAGACTGAACGTTGTTTATAACAAGCTCATCGACCCGGACGACAACAGAACTCAACCCTCACCCTGGAGACCTCCAATGAAAACCCTTCTCGGCACGCTCATCGCCTTCGGCCTCTTCGCCAGCGCCGCCAATGCTTCGATCCCCGCCCCCGTCAAAGGCGACACCGTGGTCGAGTACGGCTGCCGCTACGGCCACTGAGCCAAAGCCCTTCACGAACACCGACGACCCGATTTCCAGTTCCAAAACAAATGACCCTCGGGCCCATCGAGCCCGAGGGTTTTTGCATTTTACGCCCGTTTTGGATCGCCTTTGGCTGCCGGATCGCGCACCAGAGCCTCCTTGATCCGTTCCGGATCGACCTTCAGCTCGATGCCGACGCGCTCGAGTTGAAGCAACATCGGCGAGCGGGAATCGCGACTGTGCCATCCGCGGTTGAGCGCCTCCGTCATCTCGGCATGCGCGACGTTGGCAATGCGCATCGGCACGCCCAAATCGCGACCGAGCTGGGTGGCGAGCGTCATGTCCTTGTGGGCCAAGCGCAGCGCGAACTGCGCTGGCTCGTACTTGCCGGGCAAGAATTGGTCGATCAACCCATCGAACGAACGGCGGCGACCTCCGGCGCCACTGCGCACCGCTTCCCACAATGCGAGCGGTTCGACACCGCCCTTGATACCCATGCTGAATACTTCGGCCAGCGCCGTCTGAATGCAATAGCCGGCGCAATTATGCACGAGCTTGGCGACCGAGCCTGCCCCGATAGGCCCGACATGGCGGGCCTGATCGCCGATGGCGTCGAGAAACACTTTGTGCTCGTCGAAGACGGCCTTGTCGCCACCCACCCAGATGGCGAGTTTGCCCGCGCGCGCGCCCGTCGGCCCGCCGCTCACGGGCGCATCGAGCATATGAAAGCCTTTGGCCGAAAAAATCTCGCTGATCTTGCGCACCAGCGTCGGTGAATTCGTCGCCAGGTCGAAGAATGCCGCACCTTTCTTCATGCCATGGATCAGGCCGTCCGGCCCGAGCGCCACGGCCTCGACTTCCGGCGGTCCAGGCAGCGAAGCGAAGATCACGTCACATTGTTCAGCGACCGCGCGCGGGCTGTCGGCCCAGACGGCGCCCTTCGCGATATGGGCCTCAGCCGAAGCCTTGTTGACGTCATAGACGACCATGCCGTGGTTCGACCCGAGCAGATACGTTTGTAGATTGGCGGCCATGTGGGCGCCCATCGTGCCGAGGCCGATGAATCCGACTTTCATGGGATAGGCTCCTGGTTGTTGGGTGGGCGGCTCGGGTCATCGGCGCCGCGCGGTCGCGTCAGGCGCAACGGTCGGCCGACCATTGGGCATGCCCCTGGCCGACCATTCCGAAAAGCAACGCTAGAAGCGGCCGCGTGAGCGCCGTCCGCTCACTTGTTCTTTTCGAAAATGTCTTTGGCGACGAGGGCGCCCGACATGGCCACGGGCCAACCGCCGTAAAACGCCATATGTGTGATCAACTCGCTGATTTCGTCCTTGGTGACACCGTTGTCGAGCGCCCGCTGGAGATGGCCTTTGAGCTGTTCTGTCCGGTTCATGGCGACGAGGGCGGCGCACGTGATCAGACTGCGGTCGCGCTTCGACAGGCCTGGCCGCTCCCACACATCTCCAAACAGCACCTTTTCCGTGACTTCGATGAGTTTGGGGACGGTGTCGCGCACCGCGTCGCGCGCGGCGGAAGAGGGAATCTTGGCCATGGATCGTCTCCTGATGCGTTTCTGTGGGAACGGCCCATGCTACGCAAGTTGACGGTCGCCGCCAACGACAGGATTCACCCCCTCCAGCGGTCCGGGATGCAGCACGCCTAAAGCCAACCCTGGCACATCCCCGGCCACCCCGATTAAGATGCGGGAAAGCCACGAACCAGAGGACACTCGACCCATGCCCGCATCCGATGCCGATACGATCGCGAGCCTCGCCACAGACCTGAACGCGGGCAAGACCACCAGTCGCGAACTCGTCGAACGCTGTCTGGCGCGCGCCACGGACCCCGCAGGTGAGGGCGCACGCGCCTTCATCCAACTCGACGCCACCAAGGCTCGGGCCGCAGCCGATGCAATGGATGCCTTACGCAAAGCCGGTGCCGCCCCGTCTCCCGTAGCTGGCATTCCAATCGCTATCAAAGACCTCGCCGACATCCAGGGGCAAGTGACGCGAGCCGGCTCCACTGCGCTCGACGGCACGCCTCCCGCCGGTGCCGATGCCCCCGTCGTTGCGCGTCTCAGGGCGGCCGGTTTGATCCTTCTGGGTCGCCTGAACATGACCGAATTCGCCTATTCCGGCATGGGCATCAATCCGCACTACGGCACGCCGCTGTCACCCTGGGATCGCGCGTCGAAACGCGTGCCAGGGGGCTCGTCTTCGGGTTCTGGCGTGGCCGTAGCCGACGGCATGGCCTATGGCGCGCTGGGCACCGACACAGGCGGATCGTGCCGCATTCCAGCCGCCTTCAACGGCGTCGTCGGCTACAAACCGACCGCGCGGCGCGTCCCGACGTCCGGCGTGGTGCCCCTCTCGACGACCCTTGATTCGATCGGCCCTCTCGCGCGCACGGTCGCTTGCTGCGCCACCCTCGATGCAATCATGGCCGGGGAGGCCCCTCGTCCGCTCGCGCCGCGCGCCCTTGCCGGCGCACGCCTGTTCGTGCCTGAAAATATCGCCCTCGACGACCTCGACGCGCCTGTATCGGCCGACTTCGACGCCGCGCTCGCGGCTTTATCAGAGGCCGGCGCCCAAATCACGCGGGGTCACTTCGCGCCCTTCGAACACATCGCGTCATGCCTCAAGAAGGGTGGGTTTTCAGCGGCAGAGAGTTTCGCGTGGCACCGCGCGCTGATCCAGGCCAAGCGCGACCAGTACGATGCGCGCGTTCTGGCCCGCATCATGTTCGGAGAACGGCAATCGGCCGCCGAATTTATCGATCTGCTGGCCAACCGCCGCGCCGCGATGGCCTCTTATGCAGCAGAATTCGAAACGTACGACGCCATCCTGTCGCCCACCGTACCAATCCTTGCGCCCCGCATCGCCGACTTGGCGACGGACGACGCGTTCAATCGCACCAACATGCTCGCCCTGCGCAACGCTTTGATGATCAACATCTTCGATGGTTGCTCCATCGCCCTGCCGATGAGCCGTCCCGGCGCGCCGCCGACGAGCCTGATGATCTCGGCCGCCCCCATGGCCGACCAACAGCTCTTCGCGTTGAGTCGATCGATCGAAAACGCCATTGCGCGCTCCGCGGCCTGATCGTCCTTCTCGACAGCCGCCAGTAGCGCCTGTTGCCGCGCCCGGTGGACGGACGGGCGCAACAGAGCTAAGCCTGCGTCCATATCGTGCCGGCTTCGAGTTCGGCGCGCGGGCGAGGATCGAGCGAATGGCCGAGGCGACGATGGCAAGTGTTAGCGGGACGGTGTCGCATCAGGACATGGCCAATGCCATTCGGGCGCTGTCCATGGATGCCGTGGAGAAGGCCAAGTCGGGCCATCCGGGCATGCCAATGGGCATGGCCGACGTGGCGACGGTTCTCTATGCGAAACACTTGAAGTTCGACGCGTCCGCACCCGACTGGCTGGACCGGGATCGGTTCGTGCTCTCGGCCGGACACGGCTCGATGCTGCTCTATTCCCTCCTCCATCTCACCGGCTATCCGGGGATGGACCTCGACCAGATCAAGAATTTCCGCCAACTCGGTGCCAAAACCGCCGGCCATCCCGAATACGGCCATGCCGCCGGCATCGAGACGACCACGGGTCCGCTGGGCCAAGGCCTCGCCAACGCCGTCGGCATGGCTCTGGCCGAGCGCATCCTGAACGCCCGCCACGGCGACGGTGTGGTCGATCACCGTACGTGGGTGATCGCCGGCGATGGCTGCCTCATGGAGGGCATTTCGCAGGAAGCGATTTCATTCGCCGGCCACCTCGGGCTCGGCCGGCTGATCGTGCTGTTCGACGACAACGGCATCTCGATCGATGGCCCCACGAGCCTCACGACCAGCGAAGATCAACTGGCGCGGTTCGCAGCTTCCGGCTGGGCCACGCTGGCCATCGACGGTCACGATCCGCACGCCATCGATGCAGCCCTGACGAAAGCTCGCACGGACGAAACCAAGCCCTGGCTGATCGCCTGCCGCACCCGCATTGGTTTCGGTGCCCCCACGAAAGAGGGCAAAAACTCGGTCCACGGTTCGCCGCTCGGCGCCGAAGAGATTGCGGGCACACGCGCCAACCTCGGCTGGTCGCATGCCCCGTTCGTGATCCCACCATCTATCCTGGCGGCCTGGCGCGAGACAGGCGCGCGCGGCGCTTCGGCGCGCAAATCCTGGACCGAGCGCTGGTCCAAAGTCGACGCTGCGACGCGCGACATGATCGAAAACCCGGTGCGCGCACGCGCTGCAGATGTGGACGCCGCCATCTCTGCGGGCAAGGCATTTGCCGCCGCCGAGACCACACAACGGGCAACGCGTATCTGGTCTGAAATGATGCTGGAGCGATTGGCTGCCGCCCAACCTGCCTTGATCGGGGGCTCGGCCGACCTCACCGGCTCCAACAACACCAAGGCCAAGTCACAAGGCATCATCTCGAAGGGCAACTTCAAGGGCAGCTACATTCATTACGGCGTGCGCGAACATGCCATGGCCGCCGCGATGAACGGTTTGGCGCTGCACGGTGGCCTCATTCCCTACGGCGGCACGTTCCTGGTGTTCACGGATTATTGCCGCCCTGCGATCCGCCTCTCCGCCCTGATGCGCCAAAGCGTCGTTTACGTGATGACGCACGACTCGATCGGGTTGGGCGAAGATGGGCCGACACATCAACCCGTCGAGCACCTGGCCGCGTTGCGCACCATTCCCAATCTGCGGGTGTTTCGCCCCGCTGACGGCGTGGAAACCGCCGAATGCTGGGCGCTCGCCATCGGTCCCGTCGATGCGCCTTGCGTGATTGCACTGACGCGTCAGAACGTTCCGAATCTGCGCACCGTCCACACGGCCGACAATTTGACGGCCAAAGGCGGCTACGTCCTTCGCGAGCCTTCTGGCAAACGCGACGTGACACTGATTGCGACAGGTTCGGAAGTCGGACTTGCCGTGACCGCCGCCGATATGCTCACCAAGGGCGGCATTGGTGTCGCGATCGTATCGTTGCCGAGCTTCGAATTGTTCCGCGCGCAACCGGAGGCCTACCGGAACGCCGTCCTGGGAGACGCCCCGCGCGTCGGTATCGAAGCCGCCATCGAACAGGGCTGGCGCGAATGGTTGCGCCCCGCCGACGCGTTTATCGGCCTCTCCGATTTCGGTATCTCCGCTCCCGCCCCGGCAGCCTTCGCCCACTTCGGTCTCACCGCCGACCGCATCGCCGAGCGCGCCCGCGACCTCGTGGTGACGTGAACGCCGCCTTCATCCGCCCGCCCGAGAGGAACCTGGTTGCATGGCGACGACCACCGAGCAAATGGCCGACCAGGGCGCCTTGTGGACCGGATCGTCAGGGCGCACGCTCGGCGTCGTGGCGACGGCGCACTGGCTGAGCCATTTCCACATCATGGTTTTTCCGCCTCTGTTTCCGTTTCTAAAAGACATGCTGGGCGTAGGGTTTGTCGAACTGGGCTTGGCGTTGACGGCCTTCAGCATCGTGTCTGGAATAACTCAGGCGCCGATGGGCTTTCTCGTCGATCGCCTCGGTGCGCAGCGCATCCTTGTCGCCGGGTTGTGCCTGGGCGGTGCGGCATTCATGCTGCTGGGTCTCACCCTCTCCTACCCGGCGTTGCTCGCCTGCGCGGCGTTGGCTGGCCTCGCCAATAGCGTCTATCACCCCTGTGATTACGCGCTCCTTTCGGCCGCAATGGACGACAAACGCATGGGGCGCGCGTTCTCCATCCACACGTTCGCTGGCTATCTCGGCGGGGCCGTGGCGCCGGCCATTCTGCTGATCCTGGTATCGCTGGTCGGCGTGCGCTGGACGCTTGTGGTCGCGGGGGCGTTGGGTCCGATCGCTGCCTTGATGGTTGCGACCACACCCATTCTCCGGGTCGCCACGACCGACGGCCCGAAACTGCGCGGCGGCGGCAGCCGTTCGATTGCCGGCGTACTGACCTTGCCGATCCTGGTCCTCACCGGGTTCTTCGTCCTGATCAGCCTGTCGAACGGCGGTATCAGCAGCTTCTCGGTCGTCGCGCTGATGGCGAGCCACGATCTGTCCTTCGAAACCGCCAACGTCGCGCTGACTGCATTTCTGAGTGCAGGCGCCGTGGGTGTTTTGGCCGGTGGCCTGCTCGCCGACCGCACGGTCCGCCACGGCCTCGTCGCTGCGGCCTGCTTTGCCGCCAACGCCGTCATTATCGGCATCATTGCCCTACTGACCCCGTCCGCGATCGTCATCGTCGCGATGATGGGCTTGGCCGGCTTCCTCGGTGGCGTCATCGCCCCGTCGCGCGATATGCTGGTACGCAAAGCTGCACCCTCTGGCGCAGCCGGTAGCGCCTTCGGCATCGTTTCGACTGGGTTCAACATCGGTGGCATCGCCGCGCCGATGCTGTACGGTTTCATCATGGATCAAGGCTTGGCGCGCGGCGTTTTCGGCGTGGCGGTCGGCTTCATGCTGATCGCCGTGCTACTGACATTGGCGACCGATCGATGGTTGGCGCATCGCGGTCCACGGGGCTGATCCCATGAAGCTCGTCATGCTCGCCCGCAACGCGAGCCTCTACTCTCATCGCCGCATCGTCGAGGCCGCCCGGTCGCGCGGACACGACATCGACGTGATCAATACCCTGCACGTGCACATGAATATTACCGCCAACAATCCGGTTCTTCGGCACGGCGGTCGAACTCTCGAGCTCTACGACGCCGTCATTCCCCGTATCGGCGCATCGGTCACCAACTACGGTCTGGCCGTGCTGCGTCAATTCGAAATGCAGGGCGTCTTTCCCCTGAACGAGTCGGTCGCCATCGGGCGGTCGCGCGACAAGCTGAGAGCCTTGCAATTGCTGGCGCGCGCAGGCGTGGGATTGCCCGTCACCGCGTTCGCCCATGGACCGCGCAAAGCGGAAGACGTCGTCAACGAAGTGGGCGGAGCGCCCGTCGTCATCAAGCTGCTCGAGGGCACACAGGGAATGGGCGTCATTCTCGCGGAAACCGAAGCGTCCGCGAAATCGATCATCGAGGCGTTTTCGACCGCCAACGTCAACATTCTCGTCCAGGAATTCGTGCGCGAAGCATCGGGCTCCGACATCCGAGCGCTGGTCATCGGCGGCGAGATCGTGGCGGCTATGCGGCGCACGGGCCGAAAGGGCGAATTCCGCGCCAACCTGCATCGCGGCGGCAAGGCCGAGGCCGTCGAGCTCACATTGGAGGAACGCGCGAGCGCGCTGCGCGCCGTCGAAGCCGTCGGCCTCAATGTGGCGGGTGTCGACATGCTGCGCTCGAGCCGGGGTCCACTCGTTCTCGAGGTCAATGCGTCCCCCGGCATCGAAGGCATCGAGCGGGCCAGCGGCATCGACGTCGCCGGCGCCATGATCACGTTTCTCGAAGGCCGCGCCAAGCCCGGCGACACCGGCACCAAGGGTAGCGGCTGAGGTTATCAGCCACCGTGACGGACTTTGCCATCAGCAAAAAATTGCGCGGCGAATCGGAAGATTGACGTTGCTCCCTGTGTGAGTCCCTACTGGGAAGATAAACCCGACGCCATGGCCCGCGCCCAGCACCCGCGTGGTCCGAGGTGAGCTGTTAACAAAGGGGAACCCATGAAGTTTGGAACGTTTTTGCTGCTGCAGTCGCCCTCGGCGCGATCCTCGGAAGAGATTTTTGCGCGTGGCGTCCGGATCGGCCAAACTGCGGATCGGCTGGGCTTCGACAGCATCTGGTGCGCCGAGCACCACTTCTCGACCTACGGCTATCTCTCGCGCCCGCTCATGGTGGCGGCCCATATCGGCAGCCGAACCGAGCGCATCCGCGTCGGCTCAGCCGTCGTGGTGCTGCCGCTGCATCATCCGTTGATCGTCGCGGAAGAAATTGCCACAGCCGACATCTTGACCGGCGGTCGGCTCGACGTTGGCCTCGGGCGTGGCTACCAGCCATACGAATTCGAGCGCCTCGGCATGTCGCTCGACGAGAGCCGCACGCGGTTCGAGGAGGGCGTCGACATTCTTCTCAAAGCGTTCGCAGGCAAGCCGTTCGCCTACGAGGGCAAGCATTACCGATTTGGTGAAACGTCCGTGTTTCCGCTCCCCGTACAGAAACCGCATCCGCCGCTGTGGGTCGTCGGCCAGAGCGAGGAGTCGGTCATTGCCACGGCGCGACGCGGCTTCAATCTGATTTCCGGTGGCTTCGGCATTCCGCTCGAACGCCTGCGCGACTTCCGCAATCGCCTCGATGGCATGATCGATCCGAGCCTCGAGTCACGGATGCAGGTCTCCACGCAGCGACCGGTTTACGTGACCACGGATGAATCGGAACTTCCAGCGGCTATCGCGCAAGCTCGCTGGAACATGCGTGTGACCTTGAGTTTGCGCCGCGGCCTCGAACGCGTCGAAGGCGGTCGCGCGATCGCCGTGCCGCTCGACGAGGAGCCCACGGACCAGGAGCTTCTCGACAAGTATTTCATCATGGGCACACCCAAGACCTGCATCGCGAAGCTGGGCGAATTACAGGACGCGATGAAGAACAATCACTTCAACGCAAGCTTCTGGTTTGGGGACCTCGAGGAGGCGAAGGTGCTGCGATCCATGGAGTTGTTCGCCAAAGAGGTGATGCCTGCTTTCCGATGAGGAATGCGGATGCTCGTTGACCTCGGGGATGGGATAGCGTACGCACAACCATCCTTTGGCACTCGCCCTTGACGACTGCCAATTCCGCTGAATCAAGCAATATCGAAGCAAATAAGGGCTCCGCATCGCGAGAGCCCTATTGGCATTGGAGCAAAAAAGCCATGAACTTTCGTCCTCTGCACGACCGCGTCGTGATCAAGCGCGCCGACACGGAAACGAAGTCGGCCGGTGGGATCATCATCCCCGATACGGCAGGCGAAAAGCCCCAGCAGGGCGAAGTCGTCGCCGTCGGGCCGGGCGGCCGTGACGAGGCTGGCAAACTCATTCCGATCGACCTCAAGAAGGGCAACAAAGTGCTGTTTGGCAAATGGTCGGGCACCGAAGTGAAAATCGACGGCAAAGAACTGCTCATCATGAAAGAAAGCGACATCATGGGCGTCCTCGAGAAGTAATCCCCCGACGGACGAGAACACTGCTCAATTCAAACTGAACACGTTGATTCAAGTCAGGATTCCATAAATGTCGGCCAAAGAAGTCAAATTCGGCTCAGAAGCTCGCGACAGCATGATGCGCGGCGTCGAAGTGCTCGCTAACGCCGTCAAGGCGACGCTGGGCCCCAAGGGCCGCAACGTCATCATCGACAAGAGCTACGGCGCCCCGCGCACGACCAAGGACGGCGTCACCGTCGCCAAGGAAATCGAACTCGATGACAAGTTCGAGAACATGGGCGCACAGATGGTGCGTGAAGTCGCCCAGAAGACCAACGACATGGCCGGCGACGGCACCACCACCGCCACGGTGCTGGCCCATGCCATTCTGCGCGAAGGCATGAAAGCGGTCGCCGCCGGCATGAACCCGATGGACTTGAAGCGCGGCATCGAAAAAGCCGTCAGTCAGGTGGTCGAAGACATCAACAAGAAGGCCAAAAAGGTAAAGGACGCAGCCGAGATTGCCCAAGTCGGCACCGTGGCGGCGAATGGCGAGAAATCCATTGGCGCCATGATCGCCAAGGCGATGCAGAAGGTCGGCAACGAAGGCGTCATCACCGTCGAGGAGGCCAAGAGCCTCGAAACCGAACTCGATGTCGTCGAGGGCATGCAGTTCGATCGCGGGTATCTTTCGCCCTACTTCATCACCAATGCCGAGAAAATGACCGTGGAGTTGGAGGAGCCCTACATCCTCATCCATGAAAAGAAGCTGGCGAGCCTTCAGGCCTTGCTGCCCGTTCTGGAAGCGATCGTGCAGACCGGCAAGCCGCTGCTCATCGTCGCCGAAGAGATCGAGGGTGAGGCGCTCGCAACCCTCGTCGTCAACAAGCTGCGTGGCGGTTTGAAGGTGGCGGCCGTCAAGGCGCCAGGCTTCGGCGATCGCCGCAAGGCCATGCTGGAAGACATCGGCGTGCTGACCCGCGGCCAGGTGATCAGCGAAGACCTCGGCATCAAGCTCGAGAATGTCACGTTGGACATGCTGGGCAAGGCCAAGCGGGTGTCGATCACGAAAGAACACACTACCATCATCGACGGCACCGGCAAGAAGAAGGACATCGAAGCCCGGGTC